>JALSIL010000542.1 GCA_026990095.1 Lysobacterales bacterium | reverse complement strand
CCTGAAGGGGGCGTTCATATATGTCCCTGTATATTTCTCAAGAGACAAAAAGCCCAAGAAATTGGTCTTTTTTATTGGCTTAATTGTTTTGTTCCATAGTTTCTTAGCTTATATTATGCTACTATTAAGCCTGTAAAGTAGGAAAATAGAATACAATGAAAAAAATACTAATGTTTCTAGCGTTTGTTCAAATTCAGGTTGCTCTGGCAAATATGCCAGAGTATATTGTTTCTCCGCGTGACTTTATCCCTGTGCCTGGCAATAATAGTTCCGCAGTTGAGTTGCCAATTTATGCAGGACGACCATCTTATTTATTAAATCGCTACTCATCATGTTGGGGAAGTTTTGTCTTTCCCGTATCCCAGGTAGAGGTCAGTGGGAATAGTATTAAAGTAATGGTTGTGCCAGACAGTACAAAAAATAATTTAATGAAGTGTACCCCTATGCCACCACCTTCGTATCATAAGATAGCTGATATTCCTGCTTTAGCCAGTGGTACTTATCATTTAAGCTATTATGAAATTCCTGCTCATGCATTCCCTCCAGCTGAATCTGAGTTACCCAATTATTTAATTACTGACTTTAGTTTTAGCGTGTTAGCAGTTAAATCTGTTAATTCACTCTCAAGCTGGGGTTTGGCTATTCTTACACTATTACTGTTGTTACTAGGCTATACAGGACTGAAAATGCAACGCCACAGAAGTTAAATTGTAACTCTCACCCTAAGCTATCCTCGCGAACGCGAGGATTTGGGCATGGCTATCCTCAAGTTTTGGATGAAAGGGGGTCAAGTCACTTTTCTTTTCACCTCCTAACAAGTAAAAGCAGAAGAATATATAGGACAAGCATACTTTGAAAGCTGAAAATTCAAAGGAATCTATTGTTAATATTTTCACAAAGTTCTTTAATTGTGGTATCATTTCAATGGCTTTTCTTCATTAAAATTTAAACTTATTCAGTTCATCTAATCCATGTCGATTGAGTATTGGTGGTAAATCATCGGGAAAAATTCTTTCTGGATGAATTTTTCCTCCCTGTCTTTAATCCATTGACTTCGGTGTTTAAAACTATTACCTGAATACTTATCAATTCCACATAAAAAGGCTCTGCGAATGCAGCTACTTATCACATGGTAATAAGGTGTGTCTTGTCTCTACAGTATTTAGTTGTATTTAGGTCAATATCAGTAGATAATTAGCACACTATAAAAAACACTGAAATATTATGGATAACATCTTAATCGCCACCGTTGTCATTATCTTTTTCACCGCACTTCTATCGCGAATTGTGCAAAATTTTGACCGCGTACTCAAATCAATCCGTGGATTTCACATCACGCTTGTGCGTAGGGATAACAAACGCATGTGGGGTAATGCTAAGATTTATGCCAATGGCTTGAAATTATTGTTTTCTAAACCCTATCAGTCCAGTGGTGGTGCGTGGGTGGATAGTTATATTTTTTACCAAGCAGACTTGGATAACCTTAAATTGATTCTTCGTTATCACGATGAATTATCTCCTGAAAATAAGAAAAGGCGACTTGAGGAAATTAAAAATGTTTCAAAACCTGGGAAATTAAGGCGTTTTATTCGTCAAATTCGTAATTTTATTAGTAATTTTCAAGAAGCCTTTAGTGACACCTTGAGTGTTTTTTTGAACCGTATGAAGTCAAGTGCAGGTGAGTTGATTAAGGCCAACGAGAAAAAGCTAAAGCAGGTGGGCTCTACCGCAATTGGAGCGGTGGGCAAAGAATACGACCAAATTTTGGAAGCGCACATCAATAAAAAAGTCGTGGCATCGGTTGTTGATGGTGAGAAAAGTTTAGAATATGCGGGGTTTTTGGGTGAATATTCTGCCAAATGGATAGCCTTAATGCATTGTGAAATTAATCAGGATTGGCATTTGCCCTTAAATGACATGAATCGCTTGATTCTGAATCGTAATGTTGATGTGGTATTTAAAGTGATTTCAAAAAATGATGAATATGGTTTAGAAATTGAAATCAGTAATTTCAGCCAAGATGAAGTGCGATTAAAACGCATAAAAGGCGGAGAGTTTACTAAAAAAATCTATAAAACTATTAAGCCTAATGAAACTATTCAAACAACACTAACTAATTTGCCACAAGAATTGTTTCCTGAAAAATGCAGTGAAATTGTGGATAAAAGAATTGAAAATATTGCACCTGAACGGGGTGGAAAATACCACAATGATATTTGGGAAGATCTAAAAGGTAAGTTGCCAGAATTGGATTTAGTCTACAGTTGCACCAGGCGAGTTGATGTCTATGTGCCTCGCTCAATTGCCACTATTAGACACAGTGTATCAATGCGTTAAGGTGCTATTTTTGCGTAAGTTCCAACCATAAATTGTGAATTTTACAAAACAATTCAGCTGTTTTTTCAGTATCGTACATAGCTGAGTGGGCTCGGGATTTATCCCATTCTATTTTTGCCTCAGCTATTGCTCGGGCTAATACTGTTTGACCATAGGCTAAAGCTGATAAGGTCACGGTATCTAAGCAGCTAAAAGGGTGGAAGGGATTACGTTTTATGCCAGTGCGTTCCACTGCAGCATTGACAAATCCCAAGTCAAAATGTGCATTGTGACCAACTAAGATGGCACGGTTGCATCCTGCTTCTTTTATGGCTTTGCGGATTGGAGTGAATATTTTTCCAAGAGCAGCAGTTTCGTTCATCGCCAAACGAAGTGGGTGGTCCAAATCAATGCCTGTAACCTCTAAAGATTTAGGGTCAATATTTGAGCCCTCAAAGGGCTTGACATAGGCTGTAGTCACATCATCAAAAAATAATTCACCTGTTTCTTTTTGTTTGATGATTACGGCTGCAATTTCGAGTAATGCATCGGTTTGAGAGTTGAAGCCGCCAGTTTCAACATCAACTACTACTGGCAGAAAGCCTCGGAATCTGTTTTTAATTTGTGTCATCGTGGTATTTTATTCTAATTTGTATGAAATCATGTATACATTTATAAGAATTGCTCGAGCTTTTATTACTTTTTAAACAATTATGGTACAATCTACGCAATTATATATAGATATTTTAATTTTGGAGATGAAGATATGAAAAAGTTAGTAATAGGAATAAGTTTAGCATTGGCTACAGGTTCTGTTTTAGCAGAGGATACCAATTTTGATGACCGGTGGTATATCACACCAAATGTAAGTTTTGTTAAGCCAGATAGTGACAAAAATGTTTCTTCGGCTTTGGCATTAGGTCTTTCTTTTGGCAAATTTGTTACAGACAGAATTTCAATGGATTTAGAAATCGATCAAGCAAGCTTTGATAAAATTGGAGGAGCTGGTCAATTGTCTCAAAAAACTATTGGTCTAATGGGACGTTATCATTTTGCCGAAGCCTCTGGGTTTTTACCTTATTTGGGTTTAGGTGTGGGAGCAATGAAGCATAAAGGCTTGGCTACAGATGCTCAAATACACCAAGGTTTAACATCTGCAGGAACCGATGCAGTTTTAAACTTAGCTGCAGGTATGTCTAAGGAATTAACTGATAGAGTTAAATTGAGAACAGAGCTAAGATACCAGTTAGAAAACTCAGATGATTTGGCATCAGGTCAAAATACCTTTGGGAATTATATGTTTAATACAGGTTTAACCGTTGCATTTGGTGAAGCTTCTCAACAATCAACAGTAACAAAGCTCGTGGAACAAGCACCAGCACTGGACAGTGACAATGATGGTGTTAGTGATCAGAATGATCGATGCCCTAACTCAGCAGCAGGTGCTAAAGTTGATTCTACTGGTTGTGTGGTTGTAGTCGATGGTGATGATGATAGAGATGGTGTTGCTAACTCTAAAGATGTGTGTCCAAATTCTAAAGCGGGTGCCGTTGTTGGTAAGGATGGCTGTGAAGTTAAAGTTGTTATCGAACTTCAAGGTGTTCATTTTGACACAGATAAGTCAACCTTAAAGCCTGAGTCAATTGCAATCTTAAATGCTGCTGTTAAGACATTAGGTGATCATGGTACGATTATGGTTGAAGTTGCAGGACATACGGATTCACGTGCATCTGATGCGTACAATCAGGCCTTGTCAGAAAGACGTGCTAAGGTTGTGTATGATTATTTAACCGCTCACGGCATTAGTGCTGATCGCATGACTTGGAAAGGTTATGGTGAGTCACTGCCCATTGCAACTAATGATACTGCTGAAGGTCGTGCACGAAACAGGAGAACTGAACTTATCGTTAAATAAGTCATTATTAACCCTGCGGTATTATGCCGCAGGGTTAATATTCTTTTAAAGATAAAAAAACCTGCACTACGCAGGTTTTTTTATCTTTAAAATATCTGAGTATTAGTAAAATGAGATACAGGAAAACGTTCGGTAATTTCCATAATGAGTTTTTGATTGTTGAATACTTCATAGGTTCGGGATAACAGTTTTTCACCTTTTTTGTATCCTGTTTGTACACTATCAATGGATAACTCTTCCTTTTTTTCAGTAATTTTTTTGTAGGTTTCCATTTTATATTTGGTCCATAGTGTTCCAATTGGGATACTGTGGTGAGTCAAGTCTTTGACAAAATTGTCTTCTAAATTATTCAAATAGATTTTTGATTCTGCACATAGCCAATTAATTTTACTTTTCATTCCTTGAAGATAAATTCTTCTTACCAATAAAGAAGAGTCTTTGGTTATATTTTCATGTAATTTAATAACTGTGAGTTTTTCATGAGCAAGCAGTTCAATTAAATCCGTCACTGTGCCGTCAGTATGCATTAACACTTGAAGTGACAGTGGATAAGAAGTTAAATTAAGCATAGATTTTAAAAGCCCGTACCAAGCCGTAAATAAAATCTAAAATCCCCGTTGTTTGAATATCCAGTTCCTAAGAATAAAACGGTGTTGACAACATCGACTGAAATGCCCGCAGAATAACCATAGAGCATATCTTCAAATTTAATATGGTGCTGCCAGACGTTGCCAAAATGACCTTTAATAATGAACTTTGGTGAACCAAATATAGGCAAATTTATCTGTTCTAAATCAGTAAATGCTCCAAATTCCATGACAATAGCGTTAAGTCCAAGCAGAGAGTGTTGTGGATAACCCGCAAAATTATCTAAGCCGCCGTAAGCAAATAAAACCTCTCCATCCTCTGCATTGTTAACAAAATCACCTTGGAAACCAAGATGAAATGCAGTGTTTTCTGAAACGGGAAAACGCTGAAAGATATCGAAATTAAACCACTGAATATTATCAAATAGAGCAACTTCTGTTGTTAAATCTATGCCAGAACGTGCATAAATGGGTTTGTTCAGGGTGTCTAAGCCATAACGAATTTTAAACCCCGTTGAGCGATCAATTGCTGTATCGAATTCTGAGCGGTTAATAACGGGAACGACATTTTGATCCATAAACCAGACACCTGCCCTTAGTTCACTGTTGGCTGTTAGGTTAACCCCTGCATCAATGCCAAAGGCAAAATCTTTAATGTCATATTCGCCTGTTGGTTTAATATTAAATTCGTCTGCAATATTTTGTCCAACTAAAGAAGGGTTGAAGATGTTTCCAAAAAAACGACGGCTGTCCTTTGACATAAGAAGATTTGCACTTAAAAAATATTTATCAGCAAAATCCAGAGGCTGATTAAGCTCAGACTGCCACTGTAAAACAGCCCCTACGCTAAAATCATTTATCCACTCGGCACCCTTGCGATTAATATTGTATCTGTGGTGTCGTGCTAACAAAGATATTCGAGTATTGGAATCAAAATCATCAGCAACTTTTAAACCAAATTTTAAATAATCAGGTCCCCAATTTTTCTCTTGAATAGTGAATTCTATTCCTTGTTGGTTTTTATCATTGGTTACCACTTTGTAAGTCACGGTCAAAATGTCATTGTCTACGGCAAGATCATCGGCTAAATCTTGAATTTCTGCCACAACGAAAGGTTTGTTAAGCAGTATTTTTGATTTATGCCTCAGTCTTTCAACAGAAGTTCGTTTATTGCCAGTAAAGTGAACAAATTCAATTTTCTTTGGGATGTCCTGTATTAGTATTCTGCGGCTATCTAAGCTAGTTAAATAGTCGTTCTCATTTAAGCTTAAATGATCAAGGACTAATGATTTGGCTTTGACGCTTTTTATTCCTGCTTCAATAAATTCAGGATATTTATCAAAGTCGCTCGCACTTAAATCTTTTAATATGGGAGCAATCACAATATCGGCTAATCCTAAGGATTGGATGGTATTTTGTACCAAGGCGACATCAACACTTTGATAAGAAACAGAAATTACCGAGGAATTTTCATCAATTTTATTAAGTGGTGATGAAATATTGACAGCAATGACAATATCTGCTCCCATTTGTTTGGCGACATCAACGGGAAGGTTGTTTAATATCCCTCCATCAGCTAAAAAACGACCCTGGTGTTTTACTGGCCCAAAGACTAAAGGAATTGCCATTGATGCTCGCATTGCCATGGCTAAATCACCGTGATCAATGACATAAGGTTCGGCAGCATTTAAATCCGTGGCAATTGCACGAAATGGAATGGGGAATTTATCAAAATTTTGCGTTTTGATAGAGCCAACAATGCGTTGCAACTCAAGCATGATTTGTTGTCCACCCGCAAAGCCTTTGCCACTGCTAGGACCTGTTTTAGATAAACCAAACTCTAAGTCGACAAAATAGTCTTTGTCGGCTTGTTTGGCACTGTAGCTTTGTTTTACTCTATCAGTTGTTGGGCGAAAAACGCGATCCCAATCAATGGATTTAACCACCCATTCAAGGTCATCCGTACTCATGCCTGTTGCATAAAGTCCCCCAACGATACTACCAATCGAAGTGCCTGCAATATAGTCAATGGGAATCCTTTTTTCTTCCAATGCTCGCAATACGCCAATGTGTGCAAGCCCTCGTGCACCACCACCTGATAACACAAGACCGATTTTTGGGCGGTTGTTGTTATAAGCTCCAGCATTGAAGGTTGTAAAGATTAATACTGCGATTAAAAAAGCAGTTATTTTCCCCATTGTTTTATCCATTTCCTATAATAAACATGTATTGTTGTTGAACGCACAATAAAAAACCCCACAAAAGCCATCCACAAACCATGGTTGTCAAATTTTCTTAATAAAAACCACAAAGGAATATAACAAAAAATTGTCGCTATCACCATAGAATTGCGCATAATTTTTGCATTAGTTGTGGCAACAAATACTCCATCATACACAAAGCTTGGCATGGCTATTAATGGAATCAGAACTAACCAAATGGTATATTTATAGGCATAAAGTTGAACGGAGTCAATTGAGGTTAGTAAATTTATTAGGTGAGAACCAAAAAATAAGTAAAGTAAACTGAATAATGCAGCAACTGCTAAGGAAATAATAAAAACACTGCGAATAATGGCTTTAAATTTGTTTTTATCTCGTGCCCCGTAATACTCTCCACACAAGGACTCTACAGCATGAGCAAATCCATCAAGGGCATAAGACATTAAGTAAAAGAAATTTAATAATACCGCATTGCCTGCCAATGATAATTCACCCAGGCGTGCACTGCCTTTTGTCATGAGTGCAAATACAGCCATTAAGCATAGGGTGCGGATGAATATATCGCGATTAAGTCTAAAGAAATGACTGATTTCGTCTGTTTTTGATAACCAATTCTTAAGTTGTTGTAATTTAGGAAGTCTGTATTTGCTCTTTATTAAATAATAACAGCCAACCATGAGGGCAAGGTACTCGGAAATTAGCGAACCATACGCTACTCCTGCAATTCCATAATTGAACTGCATAACAAACAGGTAGTCAAGTAACATATTGCCTACTTGATTAACAAGCATTATCCATAAAACTACTTTTGATTTTTGAATGGCTAAGAAATACCCGACAAACACATAGATAAGCAGGGTGGCTGGAGCTGAAAAAATCCGAATCGTAAAATATTCGTGTGCCATGTCGGCAATAATGCCTTTAGAAGAGGCAAAGTTGATGGAATAATAGCCAAGCCATTTTTGCAAGATTAATAAAATCAAAGCGATGAGGATTGCGATAAGTACGGACTGTGTCAGTTGTAAATTAATTTTTACTTGATTTTTTTCACCCAATGATTGAGCGATTAAACCTGTGGTGCTCATCTTTAGAAATCCAAAGCCCCAAAATAATACATTAAAAATTGTTGCACCGATATTAATAGCCGCTAGGTATTTGGGAGAATCGAGGTGACCAAGTATGGCGGTATCAACAATCCCAAGCATAGGAATGCTAATAGCTGAAAGTATCATGGGAATGGCAATTTGAAATATTTTTTTATACATACTTTACTTATGGCACATGAAATCAAGACAAAGCTTTGATAAAATGATTAAATTATTTAAAAAAGAATCAAATCATGACAGATAATCGTTACCCTGTAAACAAACAACAATCTAAAATAAATAAATTAAAATTAACAAAGTGGTTGTTGGCTTTATTTGTTTTAGTCAATATTGCCTTAATGCTCTATTTTGATAGAGAACCAGAACTGTTTGATGTTAACAAAGTGGCTAATCAACGTGCTGATTTGCATGGACATCGTATGGTCACAGGATTTACCACAACGGCAACTTTATTGGAGGTGGCTGATGTTTTATTGCATAAACCAGGCGGTTATTTAACCAATGACATATTGCCGCCATCAGTAATTATGGACAATATCCCTAATTGGGAGTATGGGGTTTTAGTGCAAGTTCGAGATTTGGCACGAACTTTGCGTAATGATTTTAGTCGTTCGCAATCGCAATCCTTGGAAGATGATGATTTAAAAAAATCTGACCCAAACTTTCATTATGATAATAATTCATGGTTTATGCCAAGAACTGAGGATCAGTACTCTGATGCTATAAAATCATTGCACAATTATTTAACGCGTTTAAGCGATGATAATGATGCCGATGCACAATTTTATGCCCGTGCCGATAATTTAGTGACTTATTTGACTTTGGTTGAGCGTCGTTTGGGCGGACTTTCGCAAAAACTAAGTGCCAGCGTGGCTAAAGAACGCCTTAATACCGATTTGAGTGGTGATACCGCAGCAACACAATCCACCTATAAGCCAAGCGAGCTTAAAGTAAAGACCAGTTGGTTTAAAATTGATGATAATTTCTATGAAGCACGTGGCTCCACATGGGCATTAATACACTTCTTGCGGGCAATGGAAGTGGATTTTAAAGGCGTTTTGGAAAAGAAAAATGCTTTGATTAGTTTGCGTCAAATTATTCGAGAATTGGAATCCACTCAAGAAGCTATTTGGACACCGATGATTTTAAATGGCTCTGGTTTTGGTTTTTTTGCCAATCACTCCTTAGTTATGGCATCTTATATCTCAAGAGCGAATGCAGGCATCATAGATTTACGTCAGTTATTGGAAAATGGATAGATTTGTGTTTATAATGGAAG
>JALSIL010000541.1 GCA_026990095.1 Lysobacterales bacterium | reverse complement strand
ATTGGCACGATTTCTTCATCCTTATTTTCAATCACTTCATCTCCTTGAGAATAAGCGTGAATTGGCATCAGCAGGAATGCAATTAAAAAATAAGTTTTCTTTAGCATGTTTATTAGGTATTATGGTTAGAACTGTATTATGCAACATAACAATGTAAATTTGAATTGGGTTTTACTGCATTTATGGATAAAATAGATTTTTTGACAAGAAATAAATTAAAATGAAGCGATTGAAAATAATAACCACGGGTGGAACAATTGATAAGTTGTACTTTGATGATGCCAGTGAATACCAAATTGGCACACCGGTTATTGGCGATTTGTTGCATACATTTAAAGTGGCTTTTCACTTTGAAGTCATGTCTTTAATGAAAAAGGATTCACTTTATATAACGGATGACGATCGAGAACTCATCAAAAAGGTTATAGAAAAATCCGATGAAAAGCACTTTTTAATCACTCATGGAACCGACTCAATGGTTGATACGGCTAATTATTTAGCCAATATTTCAGGCAAAACCATTGTATTAACAGGCGCACTAACCCCGGCTCGTTTTCAAAGCACTGACGCCATTTTTAATATTGGTTGTGCGATAGCAGCGGTTCAAACCGTTAAAGAAGGTGCATGGGTGATTATGAATGGCCTGGTATGGGATCCCAAACATGTGGTAAAAAATCGCGACGAAAATCGATTTGTAAAGGTATAATCATGGCTCGAATCTTATACGTACACCCAGAAAACCCTCAACCTCGCTTAATTAAACAAGCAGCCGATGCCATAAGAAAAGGAAAACTCATTGTTTACCCAACCGATTCAGGCTACGCCATTGGATGGGCAATGGATAATGTTCAAGCACTCAAAACAGTCGCCAAGATTCGCCACATCGACAAACTGCATTTTTACAGTATTATTTGTGAAAACATCTCACAAATCAGCGATTTTGCTATTGTTGATAATATTTCTTTTAAAATTATCAAATCACATACGCCTGGTGCTTATACTTTTATCTTACCCGCCACACGTAGGGTTCCAAAAAAACTACAGCACCAACACCGCAAATCCATTGGCGTAAGATTACCTGACCATAAAGTTGTGATAGATTTGGTAACACAACTGGGCGAACCATTCATGAGCTCCTCTTTAGAAATCCATAATGCACCTGTAGAAGAATTGGATGCTTTTGAAATTGATGAAAAAATAGGTCATGCCATCGAATTTATCATTGATTCAGGTTACACACCAACAGAACCCTCTACGGTAGTCGAACTACTCGATGAAGGCCCTCGCATTATTCGAGAAGGCAAAGGAGTGGTTGATTTTGTCTAATACACCCACAACAAAACACATTGCCAACAAAGTTGCAGTACAAGCCGAAATGCCATTTGCTCTGGTTGAGGGACAGCCCTACACGCAAATGCCGACAGACTTGTATATCCCTCCTGATGCTTTAGAGGTCATACTTGAAGCTTTTGAAGGGCCTTTAGATTTATTGTTGTACCTCATACGCCGACAAAATTTAAACATCCTCGACATACCGATAAATGAAATTACCAACCAATACATTGAGTACATCAATTTATTGGGCGAAATGAATTTTGAATTGGCTGCCGAATACTTAGTCATGGCAGCCATGCTTGCCGAAATTAAATCCCGCATGTTATTGCCAAAAATTGAAGCCGAAGGCGAAGAAGAACAAGACCCTCGTGCAGAGCTTGTGCGACGATTGCAAGAATACGAACGCTTTAAGAGTGCTGCTCAGGATATTGATGAATTGCCTCGAGAAGTCAGAGACTATAGCATTTTATCTGCACACGTAGAATCCAAAAAAAGCTTTGCCATACCCCCAGAAGTTGACATGCGAGACATTATCATGGCATTTAAAGACGTATTGGCTCGGGCTGATTTAAAAATCACACACGAGATAGAACGCGAACCTTTAAGTGTAAGAGATAAAATGACTCATTTACTCGATGTTATTCGTGAAAAGAAGTTTTTCACTTTTGAATCCTTATTTAATATGCATGAGGGCAGACAAGGTGTAGTTGTGACTTTTTTGGCTGTACTTGAATTACTTAAAGCACAAGTCCTAGATATAACTCAAAAAGAAAATTATGGGCAAATTTACATTAAATCATTGGCAACTAAAGGAGAAGAATAAATGGAAACCAAACAAATAAAAAACATAATTGAAGCGGTGTTACTTGCTGCTGGAGAGCCGGTTACCATTAAACGCTTCAAAACTATATTTGCTCAAAGTGAGCTAACGCACACTGATATTGCCAAAGCCTTAGAAAGCCTTGCAGATGATTTCCAAGACAGAGGCATTGAATTAAAAGAAGTGGCAAGTGGTTTTCGTTTGCAAACAAAACAGAACCTACAACCTTGGATAATAAAACTTTGGGAGGAAAAACCAAAAAAATACACCCGTGCCTTACTAGAAACCCTTGCACTTATTGCCTACAGACAGCCCGTAACTCGGGGGGAAATTGAAGAGGTTCGCGGTGTTGCCGTAAGCAGTTATATCATTCGCACCTTGATGGATAGAGACTGGATTCGAGTATTGGGTTATCGAGATGTCCCTGGAAAACCCGCCATGTTTGGCACCACCAAAGAGTTTTTAGATTATTTCAACATGAAGTCTTTGCAAGATTTACCGACCTTATCAGAAATAAAAGATATCGAAACTATCATGCCAGAACTTGACTTAGAACCCAAACCCAAAGAAGATGCGTTCCAACAACAATTCAAAAACGAAAACAAAAGCGAAGAAGAATGAGTCACGATAAAAACACAGGCGAAAATAACGCCCAAACAACGCAACAAGACGTAACCGAAATAAAGCAAGAACGCATCCAAAAAATACTGGCACGCAGTGGCTTAGGCTCGCGCAGACAAATTGAAAAAGCCATCAAAATGGCACAAATTTATATCAATGGTAAAGTAGTTGAATTGGGGCAAACACTTGAAGAGGGGGACATCATTAACTGGAAAAACCGCAAATGGGTTATCGAACCCCAAGCTCAAGACCTGCAAATCCTCATGTACAACAAACCCTTGGGGGAAATTTGCACACGCAAAGATGAAAAAGGCCGCCCAACCGTTTTTGATAACTTGCCCGAGCTCAAACGACAACGTTGGATAAATGTTGGGCGATTAGACATTAATACAACGGGGTTAATTTTATTTACAAATGACGGTAATCTAGCTAACCATCTTATGCATCCAAGCACTAAAATTGACCGCGAATACGCCTGCCGAATTTTTGGAGACGTTGACCAAATCAAACTCGACAATCTGCGACGTGGTGTCGAGCTGGAAGACGGCAAAGCCCGCTTTAATGACATACAACAAGCAGGTATTGGCGAAGCAAACCAATGGTTTCATGTGGTATTATTAGAAGGGCGAAACCGCGAAGTTCGTCGCCTTTGGGAATCTCAAGACCTCAAAGTGAATCGTTTAAAACGTGTGCGCTATGGTGGCGTATTCCTACCTAAAAAACTCCGTCCAGGAAAATACCAAGAACTCACCCGTGGCGAAAAAAACATTCTCATGCAAGACATTAAATACACACCAAAAGTGACGGAATTAGTGGCTCGGCATTTGAGATAAAACTCAAATAGTTAAATTATTACCCATTGATGAGAAATCATCGGTATGTGAGATTTATCCCACTAAAAGCCAAACCAAAACCTAAAAACCCTCAGTTAAAACCAACAATCCAAAGTTTCCTATACTTTTCATCGCTGTATCTTGCCGCATGCGGTCAGACTATTGTTGGGCTGCACAAGCTTGCCGTATTAAGAGTTTGTGCTAGAATCGTGTTTTCACTATCGGGATTTGGGTATTTAACAACCTGAATTTATTTGTAACTAAATGGATTCTATACATAGAGAGCTGAACCCCGTTATTAAGACAGGTGCTTAGTAGAATCTTCATTTCATTTAAGCTGCCGAGTTTTGCTGAATTCAGCTTACACCAAATAGAGCTTGGATTGCTTGTTTGCATAAATTGTTGTTCATATTGAATGCCATGATAATTATGGAGTAGCAAGTAATTAAGAGATATATGCATAACCAGGGTCGGGTCGGATGGGATGGAGGCGCACATTGAGATAGGTTTTTCTATAAAAAATCGAACCAATAGTTGTTCTACAGATTGATTTTTATACGAAAAGATAGCCAATTCCCACCGACTTTAAAATGGTTTCTTGATATTCCTAAAAATAAAAATCTGTAAAAGTTCTCACCTTTACAGATTTTTTGCCAGTTCTTTAAACATCTCTAATTAAGATGTTAATTTCTTTAGTTATGGATACTTTAGTTATGGATAGGAAGAGTCACAGTAATCGTAACAAGCATATAATTCATCTTCAAGGTATTCACATTCCCAAGATTGATTATTGGCTCCCGAACAATAGTAGTCATATTCAGCATCGCAACTTGCTATGCAACTTTCATAACCTCCAGAATAGAGACTCGTATTAACAATATTTTTTTCAAGAATTGAGTTATTGACTTTACTTTTTTCTAAAATAAATCCTGATTTAGCAGTTGAAATCGACGCAAAACTTAAACCCAGTATTAGACTTAATATAAAATTTTTCATAATTTTTCTCACTTTAAAAGTGCCTGCTTTTTAAAACAGTAAGGCAAGTAGGCAAGACCTTCAAGCCAATTTACCAACTAATCTGTTGTAAAAGTGTGAAGGAATTTGCAAAACAACAACTTAATGAATTTTATTTTGACAAATTAACATAAAATTAACTTTTCTAATTATCTATCACTCCCAAGCAAAGCGAGGGAAAAGTGGAAATAATACGAATGATTTCTTGAGAATAGTTTGATCTTACGGGGTACGGGCTTTACAGACTGTGAAAACACATTCTTCTTTTACAAAAAAAAGGCAGCTTTCGCTGCCCTTTTAAACTTTAATAAAAAATATAAACTCTATTTCTTACCACTCAAATCGGAAGCCAAGTTGCGCTTGCCATTGTGACCTATTTCTATTTACAAAGTTGATGCCGTTAGCAGAGCGAGTATTCCAATCTAAAACATACCTACCCTGATCATCAAACTCCTCTAAATTTGCAACTCTTTCTCCCCTAAAGAATGCTGTACGTACTTGACCCCAGTCTTTATTCAGCAAATTTCCTAAGTTTTGAATTGTGAAGAAAAGGGATGCTCGACCAAAACCAAACTCAGGCAACTCTTGTCTAACTTTCAAGTCCCAAAGGTTAATTCTTGGTGCCTTAAATGCATTTCTTGGTGCAATTTGACCTCGATACTTATCTAGTCCAGAAGTTCTTAAAAATGTTTCAAAAGCATCGCTTTGTGATGGGTCTGTCAATACATATTCTCCGACATTTGGCACATAGAAAAGATCAACATCTCGCCTGTTATCATCACCATTTACATCGTTCCCATAGACATAGGAGAAAGGCTCACCATCCGTTGATGTCCAAAACAGGCCAATGTTAGTAAGCGTATCGCCAAAAAAGTTGTTGTTATAGTTAACCATAAAAGTAAATGCGTTTTCTATTTGATAGCTTGAAATAGATGTTTCAGAGTCATCATTAGGGTTTATAGCAGGTCTATTCTCCCAGTTGGAAGCCGCAATTGAAGATGTACCGCCATGAACCTCTGATGTGCTTGTATGCGTATAGGAAGCTTTAGTAAAGAAGTGTTCGGTGGTTTTAGACAGGCTTATTGTTGCACGTCTTAAATCACCTGCTCCAGTATTTTTAAGAAGGTAAACATCTCTAAAATCATTATTTCTAAAAGCTCTTGTATTCCTATCATTCATATCTAAAGGGTTTTCCCGATATGATAAACGACCATCAGGTAGAGTTCCTGTGGGCTCTCCTAAATTCAAGTGCTCAAAAAATACCGCATTTTGTTGTTTTGTATATTCATATTCAAAACTTGTTACTAATCCATACCATGGAAGCTCAGCATCTAAAGCTATATTAGTTTTGATAACTGTTGGCAGTTTAAACCCGTCATCCAATAAATCTACATTTTGAGCTTGAAACCCTGGATCTGATGGAAATGGCTGGTTGTCAGGATCAGGACTAAACACCAATGTTCCAAAATCAAAGTCTCTATTATCGACATTAAAAGTTCCTAAGCCGGTATTGGTATAAGGATTCGACAACCATACATTTGGTGTGCCTCCACTAAATATTCCAATTCCACCTCTAAGTTGCATTGATAATTCATCACTCATGTCAAAGTTAAAACCAATTCTCGGCTGTAATATCCCTTCATTGACAGTGTTATCATTTCTAATACCGAAAGCATCAAAAAATGATTGATTAAATTCTGGATCATTACCCACTGTAGGCTTATCCCATCTTAGACCATACTGAATAGTTAAACGATCATTAACCATCCAATTATCTTGTATAAATATACCATTACCTGTCCAGTCCCAGTTAGCTGCAGGGTATGGATTATTTGGGTCAGTTCCAATTTGATAGCTGTATCGTGATGGAGTGCCATTAGCAAAATCTTCAAGTGAATCAAACCTATAACTACCAAGTGAGTTTCTCCTAAATACATTGTTCAAGTTATGTTGTTGTATATCAATACCTGCTTTAATTGTATGGTTGCCAACAAAATAATTTCCTTCAAAATAGAATATATTGTCAGTTGTCGATAAATCATTAGCGTGTCGATTAGTTTCTGTTCCTAAGCGAACTTGCCCTCCTCCATCAATATTTCTGATTTCAATTTGTGGAAGTCTTGCATTATTAATTGGTCTTTTATTAAAGCTTGAGTGAGAAAGCCTAAGCTCAGTGGTGAAGTTTGGAGACCAATCACTATAGAAGTTTAGTGCATAGGAGTCATTTTGAAAATTATTAACATACCAATGCGAACCAAGAGAAGCTCTGTCATCACTAAAATTTCTAAACTGGGGTGAGTTATCTTCATTTGTAGTGTATCTAAGAGAAGCTCTGTGGTTGTCATTAATATTCCAGTCCAACTTAACAAGAAGATTTTCTTTAGAAATATCCGAATCTGAAGGAGGTGTAATTGCACCTGCATCAAATCCCCATACATTTCGGGCAACGTCAACTATCTCTTGAAGTGCTGAAGGGGCTAAACCTGATTGATTAACAAGTTGAGATCTTTTACTGTTTTCATAACCTACAAAAAAGAATAGCTTGTCTTTTATAATAGGCCCTCCAAAAGTCAAACTATAAATTTCATTAGTGAACTCGCTTAAATTTCTTGTGAGGCTTTCATTTCCATATTGGATATTTAGAGCACCCGAAAACTCATTAGTACCACTTTTTGTTACTGCATTAATGTTAGCACCTGTGAAATTTGACAACGTCACGTCATAAGGTGACAGCTGCACATTTAACTGCTCAATTGTATCAATATTAAATGGCTGGGAAAGTCCAGGAAAACCACCTGCTTCTAGACCAAAAGGATCGTTTGTGGCCACCCCATCAATTGAGAAATTATTAAACCGATTATTGACTCCTGACACGGCTATACCATCACCGAAGTCTCGTATGTTAATTCTTGAATCAATCCTAACAAAGTCTGTAACTGAACGAGAAATAGTTGGCATGTTTTCTAAAGTCTCTCTATCAATTTCCACTCCTGAACCCATACTATCCGCATTGAACACAGCAGATTGTGCAACTCCATAAACCACTTGTGAATCTAATGAAACCGCATCACTCTTAATGCTTACATCAAGATCACGCGTTTCACCAAGCTTAATATAGATATCTTCTGCATGCTTGCTGCCAAAGCCTTCCTTAGAAATAGAAACTGTATAGGGCCCACCCACACGTAATCCTCGTGCTTGATAGTTACCATTATCATTGGTAGACAGTGTTTTTGTTGCACCTGTTGGGATGTGTTTGATCACAACTGTTGCACCACTGACTGCATTTCCATCAGTATCAACAACCGTACCAGCAATTGCAGAGGCTGTTTGTTGTGCGTAAGATACGCTCACGGCTAACAGACTCATCAGTAATGAGATGGCTAACCATGTTACTCGCTTATTATTTTTCATATTAAAAGCACCCTTTCTTTAGTTAAATTTAAGTTAAGTTAAAAATCTGCATGAAACGCAATGTGAATATCCTAATCCCGTTTCAAATCTTTCGTATTTTCGCATACGTGGGCGTATCCTAAAAGAGTTTTGTGAAAGTTTCGTTAAATATCAAAACAATTCTATAATTTTTAGCCTAATTAAGCGATACTAGGCTTTTTAAAAGTTACTTCAACAGACAAAATCAATATGTTTAGAATCGTTCTTATACTCCTTTTTAGCTCATCAAACCTTGTTGCTAGCACTCTAAAGTCAGGTCCAATGATTGGACATACTGCATTGCGCGGTGCAAATATTTGGTTAGAAACCAACAATCCAAGTCAAGTCAAGATAAAATACTGGCAAGATGGCATGCCTAAACAAGCCAAGCAACTCTCTGCAAATACTCTTGATAAAAACTACAATATGCACACGTTTAAACTCGCTGGTTTAGAGCCTGGTTTAACTTATCATTATCAATTGTGGGTTGACAAGAAACCTGTTTCAAAGAAAAAAGAATTTTTCACTTTTAAAACCCAAGATTTATGGATGTGGCGTCACGATGCACCTGATTTTTCTGTGTTAACAGGTTCGTGTAACTTTGGAAACGAAGAAGCACACGACCGAGCTGGCACGCCTTATGGCGGTGGTTTTGAGATATTTGACACCATTGCCAAGCAAGACGCCGATGTGATGCTGTGGTTGGGTGATAACTGGTATTATCGCGAAGTGGACTTTGATGCCGAACAAAACATGATTTACCGTGCCAGCAAAGATAAAGGTCGAAATTTTTTGCAACCTATTTATCAAAAGTTTGCCAATTATGCTATCTGGGATGACCATGACTTTGGTCCCGATAACAGCGGCGGCTACTTTATTCACAAGGCAAGAAGTCTTGATATTTTTAAAAAAGTTTGGGCAAACCCTAGTTATGGTCTACCTGAGACGCCTGGAATTTTTACTAAGGTTAGGTTTAATGATGTGGACTTCTTTTTATTAGATGATAGATACCATCGCAGTAATGAAAACCTACCTGACGGCCCTGACAAGGCTATGTACGGGAAAGAACAAATGCTTTGGCTAAAAAACCAATTAGTCGCATCTCGTCAACCGTTCAAATTTATTGTCGGTGGCAATCAAATGCTTAATGATTACCACAAATGGGAAGGTTGGGACAAGTATCGCCATGAGCGTGATGCTTTTTTAGAGTGGTTGGATGATGCTAAAATCGAGGGGGTTGTTTTCTTAAGTGGTGACAAACACCACACGGAAATGTTGAAAATACCCAGAAAAAACACCTACCCTTTGTATGAACTGACTTGCTCTCCATTTACAGCTGGAACTCACGAAAAATGGTTGGATGATGAACGCAAGAA
>JALSIL010000540.1 GCA_026990095.1 Lysobacterales bacterium | reverse complement strand
TCATGGGTTTGATTATAAGTCATTTAAAGAGTAATGCTATCTGCCAATAGTCATCTTTAATAATTCTAGGTATTTTTTAACCACTGTTTCGGGTTGTGCTAAGTTTGTCCCTGTTTCCGCCGGCCATGCTTTGGCACGTAGTTGGGTTTTCATTGGTTGTGGACACAGGGTGTTGACACTGACATTGAAGTCCTCCATTTCTTGTTCTAATATGGAGGCAAAATGGTTGATTCCTGCTTTTGTTACACCATAAGCCGCCCAATAAGCTTTGGCAACAGTGTCTAAATTTTCTGTTGTAAATATAATTGAACCATGGCTTTTTTTAAGCAAAGGTAATAAAGCTTGAGTTAAAAAAACAGGGGAATTGAGGTTTATCTGCATTTCTTGCAACCAGCGAGTGGCTTCATAATGCGAAAATTCAGTCAATCCGCTGAATTCAGCAGCCGTATGCACCAAGGCATCGAGTTTGCCAATATTTTCATCAACGGTTTTGGATAGTTGATAAAAGTCATCGGGTGTTGCCCCAACCAAATCCATGGGATAAACCATGGGTTCTTTGCCGCCTTGTTTGACTATTTTGTCACACATAATGTTTAAGGAACGTGGATTTTTATCCGAAATAATGACATCGGCTTGCCCCTGGCATAATTCTAAAGCCAGAGCAGAGCCCAGTCCGCCACATGCACCCGTGAGGAAGATTGTTTTATTTTCTAATTTATTTGGCATTGTCAATCATTTGCATCAGTGTTTGTTCAACGCCTAGGGCAATGGTTTTGAGTTCATCATTATCCGATAAACTACTGAGCATTTTTTCTGGTTTAATCATGCCGATAAAGGTATCGCCGTTTTGGGTGTAAACAGAAATTCGGCAAGGCAAAGCCATGTTGAGTTGCATATCTTGAGCCATCACTTGAGCTGCAATCTTTGGGTTGCAGACTTCTAATACATTGCAATTTTCTGCAAATTCCACCCCTTTGCTGCGTAACGTGTTGCCGATGTTATGGATATGCAGAACACCAAAGCCACCATCAATAACACATTTTTCTAGGTCACTTGTGGCGGTTTCGAAATCTTTGTTTGTTAGAATTTTATAATACATAATTTACCTTTTATTGTTTGTTTGCTTCTTTCATGGGTGAGTCTTTGTACTTCTTCTTCCATAATTGGAAACGCGTTTTTACCAATTTTGCTGGCCAGTTGTTGTTGTCAACATTGGTATCTGCTGTTTCTAAAAAGGGGTCAATTTCTAAGGACTTAATTTCTTTTTTGGTCATAATCATTTTAGAAACTTTATGGTTGTTTTTTCGCCAAATTTCAGCAGGTATTCGCATCATTTTTTCACTGCCATCGGTGTAAGTCACTTTTAATAGAATTGGCATAACTAAGCCGCCAATGTTTTCAAAATCAATGACATAAATATTGCGTTTGATGTTGAGTAAAGATTTTTCATTATCGTCCAGTTTTTCCAGCAGTTCTTTATAATCTTTTTTGTCCTTGTTGCTTACATCAAAACGGTCGTAACTGTTATAAAAGTCTTTGAGTTCAGGTTTGCGTTGAACCAAATAGTTGTAATCTTTGTTTCGTTGTTGTGTGATTGTGGTTGGTTCTTGTTCGTCATCTTTACGCAAGTTGGCTTTATCAATTTTTGGGTTGCGTGTGTCCATTTGCATCAAATGCACTTCTTTAATAGCAATATCAACATGATCAGTGGTGTAAAACCACCCACGCCAAAACCAGTCTAAGTCAATGCCGCTGGCATCTTCCATGGTGCGGAAAAAATCACTTGGCATGGGGTGCTTAAATTTCCAACGTCGTGCGTATTCTTTAAAGGCAAAGTCAAACAACTCACGACCCAATATAGTTTCACGCAAAATGTTTAGTGCGGTGGCTGGTTTAGCGTAAGCATTATTGCCAAACTGCAACAAGGATTCGGAATTAGTCATAATAGGCACTTGGTTGTCGGAACTCATGTAGCCGACAATGTTTTTTGCCTCGCCTCGTCGGGCAGGGTAGTCTTCTTCCCATTCGCTTTCGGCTAAAAATTGCAAAAAGGTGTTTAAACCTTCATCCATCCAAGTCCATTGGCGTTCGTCTGAATTAACAATCATGGGGAAATAATTGTGGCCCACTTCGTGAATGATGACAGAAATCAAGCCATATTTTGAATGTTTCCATTCATAGTCTTCATCGGCTTTACCATTGTAAGTTTTGTCATCATAAGGGCGTGGACCATTAAAACAAATCATCGGGTATTCCATGCCGCCAACAGGGCCGTTGACCGACCAAGCCACTGGATAAGGGTAATCAAAGGTGTATTTGGAATAGACATCCATGGTGTGAATAATGCTAGGAGTTGAATACTGATGCCATAAAGGATTGGCTTCATTAGGGTAGGCACTCATTGCCATGATAACATGACCATTTTGATTAAACCCTTGGGCATCCCAGATGAATTTACGTGAGGATGCAAAGGCAAAATCACGCACGTTTTCGGCTTTAAATATCCAAGTTTTAGAGTCGTTGGATTTTTTCTTTTCGGTTTTTTGGGCTTCTTTGGGCGTCACGATATAAACAGGAGTATCTGCTGTTTTTGCCTGTGCTAATCGTTTCTTTTGTAAGGTGCTAAGGACATCATCTGGATTTTGCAATTCACCTGTGGCTGCCACAATGTGGTCAGCTGGAACTGTGATGCTAACTGTGAAATCACTCATGCTGAGGGTAAATTCACCATTTCCTAAAAACTGTTTGTTTTGCCATCCAGTAACATCCATATAGGCGACCATACGAGGTTGCCAGCGGGCAATTTCGTAGATGTAATTTTTATTTTTCTCAAAGTATTCGTAGCCGCCGCGACCACCAATAACTTTGGCATCAACAATGTTATACCACCAATCAACACTAAAAGTCATGGACTCGCCCGCTTTTAGTGGTTGGGATAAATCAATTCGCATCATGGTTTTGTTGATGGTGTGCTTTAATGCTTTGCCATCTTGAGATTTGACTGCGGTTATGGCGTAACCGCCTTTAAATTTTTCTCTTTTAAGTAGTTTGGCATAGGTTTTGTAATCAAATTTTTCAAAATCTTTCGGTGCAGTTTCGGCTAAGATGTTATCAGAGTCCGCCTGGTATCGGTTTTGGTCCAGTTGCATCCAAAGATAGTTTAAATCATGGGGTGAATTATTGTAGTAAGTGATAAGTTCAGAACCAGTGATTCTTTGATTATCATCATCTAAGATCACTTCAATCACATATTCGGTGCGTTGTTGCCAATATTCTGGCCCTGGTGCACCACTGGCAATACGTTGATTGTTTGGTGTTGGTAGGATTTCTTCAAGTTGACGGAATTTATCATTGGTGTCGTATAAGGACTCTGCCTGAATAACAGCACTAAAGAATAAGGCAGTGAAAGCAAGGCAAGAGAGATTTTTTTTAAGCATAATTATTGTAAAAAGTTTAGGGTTCAAAATTTCAGTACTACAAAAGTTATGATATGATAATACGCTTTGATTAAAAACCGAAGTAGAAAAGCTAAAAGAGGGCAATTTATACATGAGTACTACAACAAATGATTTAAACAACAAACTGGGTGCAGGAGCTAATGGCACAGTTTTAGACCATCCAGCAGGATTGTTCATCCTGTTTTTTACCGAAATGTGGGAACGATTTAGTTATTACGGGATGCGGGCGTTATTGGTTTTATTCTTGGTCAGTGATATTTCAGCCAATGGCTGGGGCTGGGAGAGGGCTGATGCTTTAAAATTATATGGAACTTATACTGGACTTGTTTATTTAACACCAATATTAGGAGGTTGGATTGCGGATAAGTTTTTAGGAGCACGATTTTGTGTGGTACTTGGTGCATTAATTATGACCTTGGGTCATGCATCAATGGCGTTAGAAACAGAGTTGTTTTTCTATTTAGGGTTGGGTTTACTCATTGCGGGCAATGGCTTTTTTAAGCCAAACATCTCAACCATTGTTGGCGGTTTGTATGACAAAGGCAGCGATAAAAAAGACTCGGCCTATACGATTTTTTACATGGGTATCAATGCAGGGGCTTTCTTAGGCATTATGCTATGTGGTTATGTTGGAGAAAAAGTCGGTTGGAATTGGGGCTTTGGTTTAGCTGGTATTTTTATGTTTGTAGGCATGATGCAATTTTATTTAGCTCAAGGCATTTTTGGTCATATTGGTGCAAAACCCTCTGAACGATTTGAAGAAGATGATGAAAACGAAGAAAAAGACCCAAGCATTATTCGTGATAGGTTGATAGTTATTGGAGTACTGGCATTCTTTACCATTTTCTTCTGGATGGCATTTGAGCAAGCTGGTGGTTCAATGACCATTTTTGCTAAAGATTATACACAGCGTGCATTAACAGGTTCAATAGCTACTTTATTCACAACGGTCAATATGATTTTAACCGTTGGTCCTGTTGCTATTATTACATGGGTTTTAATATTGTTATTTAAGCAAACTTACCGTAAGTATGCTCTTTCAAATATAATTTTAGGAATTGGTTTTGCAGGTATTTGGGCAATAGTAATCTGGATGTTGGTACGTGAATATACAGGTGGCGATACTGTTACTGTCCCTGCCTCGTGGTTTGGCATACTTAATTCCTTTTTTATCATTGCCTTTGCACCCTTGTTCTCAAAATTATGGGCAACTAAATACAACCCATCAGGTCCGGTTAAATTTGCTTTAGGGTTAATTTTAATGGGTATCGGTTTTGCGGTTCTTGCTTATGGTTCGCAAAGTATTGGTTTAGGAGCACAAACAGCCACGGTGTCTATGTGGTGGCTAATCATTGCTTATTGGTTACATACTATGGGTGAATTGTGCTTATCTCCTGTTGGCTTGTCTTATGTCAGTAAATTAGCTCCTGCAAAGTTTATGAGTTTAATGTTTGGTATTTGGTTTTTATCCAATGCTATTGCTAATAAACTTGCTGGTGCATCGGGTAGTTATATTGATAAAATTTCTGAAGAATATGGTTTGTCCACATTTTTCTTACTTTTTACAGGAATAACAATTGGTGCTGGTGTTTTAATGCTTATCATTTCACCATTTTTAAAAAAACGTATGCACGGCATACACTAATTATTGCTTTTTAAGGGGACTTTTATGACAACAAAAACTGTTAGCACAAATGCTTTTGATAATGGAGATCTGTTGTGGGGTCATCCTAAAGGGCTTTATGTGTGCTTTGCTACTGAATTATGGGAACGTTTTTCATTTTATGGAATGAAGTTCCTGTTACTTCTATACCTCACAAAATACCATTTGTTTTCCGATGTTGGGGGCTTAGAGGTTGTGGGTTCTTATGCTGGTTTGGTTTATGCCTTGCCACTTATTGGAGGACTGCTTGCCGATAGATATCTTGGCATGAGAAAGGCTGTCATATTTGGCGGCATACTATTGGTTATGGGGCATTTACTTATGGCAGTTGAAGGTGAACAAGCCTCAAGAGTCGCCGGAGAAGTGGTTCGTGACCAAAGTGCGATTAATATTTTTTACCTCGCTTTATCCTTAATCGTTGTGGGTGTTGGTTTTTTAAAACCTAATATTTCAACCATTGTTGGTAAGCTATATCCTGAAAATGACCCAAGACGTGATGCTGGATTTACCATTTTTTATCAAGGAATTAATATTGGTTCATTTGTCGCAACGATTATTTGTGCGTGGTTAGGTGAAACTTATGGTTGGAGTTACGGTTTTGGTGCGGCTGGCATGGGTATGCTTATTGGTCTTATTACTTTCATGTGGGGACAAAAATATTTATACGGTCATGCCGAACCTAAAAAC
This sequence comes from Lysobacterales bacterium, assembly GCA_026990095.1. Taxonomy (GTDB): domain Bacteria; phylum Pseudomonadota; class Gammaproteobacteria; order Xanthomonadales; family Marinicellaceae; genus NORP309. The sequence continues at coordinate 3,623 of JALSIL010000540.1, read as the reverse complement.
CCTGAACTATTGAAACAAACCTTTTTAGGGCCAATTAATAAAGAATGGAGCATTTATCTTTTCTCTATTTTATCATTAGTAATTGTTTGGTTTTTAGTTCAAAAAATTGCTGTTGTATTTTTTACCCAAAATATATTTTTAGTGGGTTCCATTGTGGGCTTAGTTTTCTATTCTATGTTTTATGAAAATGAAAGCCATGACCCAGGCTTAGCCAAGATATTTGTTCTTATACTTTCAGTATTAGGTATTATTACAATTTTGAGTTTAACAACAGATCATTTTCCTGATTCTGTATTTGGAAGCATAGGTATATTAAAAACCATGAGTACCTATACACAACCTTTAGCTTGGATATTGCTAGGTTCAATATCTGGTTTTATTATCTATGGCTTTATGAAAACTAAGCATGAAGAATATTCACGCATGATTGTGTTGATTATTCTTATTACTTCTACTGTCGTTTTTTGGGCTTTGTTTGAACAGTCGGCTGGTTCAATGACTTTGTTTGCGGATAGAGTTGTTGATCGAAAAATTATCAATGCTAATTTTGGTGCTGCCGATATGTGGAAATTTTATCTTGTTGGAGTTGTTTTTATATTGTTATCATTATGGGGCTTCTTGTCAGCCAAAAAACACCTAGCCAAACATAATGGAAGTTTAAAAAACATTATTACACCTGTTGTTTTTATTGGTGTTCTTGCAGGGTCATTGGGATTAGGTGGTTATGCATACAATAATGGTATGCACTGGATTAGTAGTTTATCTTATTTAGGTATTTTTATACTGTTGTTAGTCTCTGTAGCCATTGCCATCTCAATCGCTTTTATTTTAATCGGTTTTTTCTTCGAAAGAGATAAATCAAATGAAATAACTGCAACAGATGCCAATACTTCAGCTGCGGCTTTAAGTGTCTTTTCTGTTATTTTGGTTATTTTAGGTATAGGCATCATCTATTATGGTTCTTCGCACTTTGGGTCATTGCCAGATGGAAAAACCCTTCCTTTAGTTTTTGAACCGACAGCAGGACAATTTGGCTCGTTAAACGCATTATTTATTTTCACTCTTGCTCCAGTTTTTGCTGCTCTTTGGGTGAAATTAGGTAAGGTCAATCGAGACCCATCAACACCAGTTAAATTCTCTTTGGGTTTAATACAAGTTGGTCTTGGTTTCGGTGCTTTGATTTTAGGGTCTATGTCTCCTGGTGATTCAGGAAAAGTGGCTTGGGTATGGTTAGCACTCGCTTATTTGATACATACATCAGCAGAATTAAGTTTATCGCCTGTGGGTTTATCAGCAGTGACAAAGTTGTCGATTAAAAGCGTTGTCAGTATGGTTATGGGTGTCTGGTTTTTGGCTACAGCATTATCAGAAGTTGTCGCCACTATGTTAGGTAAAATTGCTGCATTAGATACCGAAGAACTCAATACTTTATCTGTTTCAGAACAACTACTAAAGTATGATGATTTATGGATGGTTATGATTTACCTAGGTGTTGGTTTTGGATTATTTATGTTAATTCTATCTCCTTTCTTGAAAAAAGGAATGAAGGGCATACATTAAGAGATAACAACTATTGCTTACAAGCCTGTTAGGATAATTGTTCTAGCAGGTTTTTTTTGGTGGGCAAGCCCACCCTACGACTTTATTGAGATTCTTATGCCATTTTATACCTACCAATGTGCGACCGATGAATGTTGTGAGTATTGTCAAGCTGGTTTTGATGTATTGCAACGCATGAGCGCACAGCCAGTTGAACGGTGTCCTGAATGTGGTAATTTGGTCAAAAAAGTGATTTCGGCTCCCAATGTGGTGGCAGGTAAAGCACACTTAACTACGGATAAAGCGGCTCAAAAAGGTGGGTTTACTAAGTATAAACGTGCGGGTAAAGGGGTTTATGAAAAAGTCACTGGTTCAGGCCCTAAGTATATTTCGGGTGATTGATGTGAAATTTAATAAATGAAGAAAAATAAAGGCGCAGATACTAAAAAGTTCTTCCTGAAAAATCTGCCTAAGTTTCTTGCCTATGTTAATAGCAAGCAAATATTGCCTATGGTTCTGCTTTTAGGTGGGGGGTATGTTTTTACCTTATTGCCATCATTGTTGGGTCCGATTGCTTTGTTTGTTTTATATGCTTTGGCTTTTAAACTGGCGGTTGATGTCTTAGTTGAAACCGCAAATGGTAATATGCTTCCAGGGGACTATCAGAGTTCTTTTGAGGCTAAAAATATTCTTATTCAATTTGTTATTGTCGGTTTGTTGCAGACAGGAATGTTGATTTGGCTTAAATATTTTGTTTTAGACTCATTATTAATCATAACTTACATTATTGTCAGTACGTTTATAACGCCAGCAGTGTTTATGGTGCTTTCTATCACTTCTTCATTAAGCAGTGCTTTAAATCCCCTAATAATTATTAAACTGATTAAACCGTGGTTTTTTACCTATTTGATTTTTGTTGTTTTTTGGCTATTTGAGGAAATGCTTTTAACCTTTATCATAGATCCTTTTACTGCCAAGTTGCCGAGTCTGTTTGGGGGTGTTGTTTCGCACCTTATTAAGTTTTATGTGCTTATTCTAAATTTCCATATTATGGGTTTTTTGATTTTCCAGCACCGACACTCTTTTGGTTTTGATGCCAAAATTGATAGAAACTCTGATAGTTTAGATAGCTTAAGTCGTGAAGAACCCAACGAAAATCCAATCTATGTTCGCATAAAAAGCTTAATTGCCATGGGAGATTTTAATCAGGCAAAGGCAATTATTGCCGAAATGAGAAAAGAGAGCGACACCTCAGAAGAGCTTAGTAAAATAGAGAATCTATTGCGGGATAAATTAGGTCAAAAAGAAATTAAGCACAGGTCTAATGCTGAAAAAATCCATCAATTTATTAAAGAGAATAGGCCTGGAAAAGCTTTTCAGGTTTATCAACAAATGCTTCTTAATCAAGAGAAGTTTAATGCAATTGATGCAACAGATATTACAAATTTAGTGCATTCAGCCTACCAGGCTCAAAGATTTTCTCAAGTGGTTAATTTGTTAAAATTCTTTCATAATAAATACCCCAATCACGAAGACATTGTTCCAAATTATTTTCTTATGGTTCAGGTTCTTTTTCAAAATGAAAAAACTAAAGAACAAGCAAAAACACTGCTTGATAAATTAATTAAAAAATACCCTAATCATAAGCTTATTCCACAATTAGAGTCTTGGCGTAAGGGCATAGAATTGATGAATTAATCCACAAAAGCTGATAGATGAACTCACACGAGTCGATTCCCTAGCCTTTGTTAACACTTTTTAATTAGGTATTTGGGCAATCAATTAAATTGGTTAACTTAACATAATCTGCAACGGTGAGTGTTTCTGGACGAGCTTTTGGCTCGATTCCTAAATCCAATAACTGTTGTTCAGTAATGAGTTTCTTTAAGTTGTTTTTGATGGTTTTACGTCTTTGTGCGAAGGCTTGTTTCACCAATGTTTCTAAGGATGGCAAGTGCACTTTTGGTGGGTTCTCTCGCGTGGTTAAGCGGATGATTTGTGAGTCCACTTTGGGGCGGGGGGTGAATGCTTCTGGTGGCACGATAAAGAGCTCTTCGCATTCAAAAGCGTATTGCAGCATGACA
>JALSIL010000539.1 GCA_026990095.1 Lysobacterales bacterium | reverse complement strand
CATTCAATACAAACTGGAACAAAACTACCGCTCCACCAATAATATTCTGCATGCGGCAAATGCGGTGATAAAAAATAACGCCAAAAGATTGGGTAAAGAATTGTGGTCACAGCAAGGCGATGGCGAGTTGATACAATATTATGGAGCGTATTCGGAATACGACGAAGCCGCTTTTGTAGCAGAAGAAATTGACAACCTAATTGGTTCGGGCATTGATGGTGATCAAATCGCTATTTTGTACCGCTCCAATATGCAATCACGCTTACTTGAGGAGAACCTACTCAAACACAATGTCGCTTATAAAGTTTATGGCGGTTTACGTTTTTTTGAACGCATGGAAATCAAAGATGTATTAGCCTATGTGCGATTAATCAATAATCGCCACGATGATGTCGGTTTTGAGCGCGTTATCAATACACCGACACGAGGATTGGGCAATAAAACCGTCAATCAAATTCGCAATTGCGCCATGCTCAACCAAGTCAGTTTGTTTTCTGCTTGCCAAATTTTATTAAAAAATAATTCACTTACTGCTCGCGCGGCAGGCTCTTTGGCAGGGTTTATCAATATGATTGATGAATTTGACAACAACCACGACAAAGAACAACTTAATCCACTTTTTGATGATGTTATTGAACGCACGGGTTTGCGCGAGCATTACCAAAAAGAACCGCCCGAAAAAGCCTTAACGCGCCTAGAAAACTTAGATGAACTGCTCAATGCGGCAGAAACCTTTATCAAACCGCAAGAAGATGACCAAATTGGTATGACAGCATTATCCAGTTTCCTCGCACAAGTTTCACTTGAAGCAGGAGAGCGAGCATCGGATAAGGATGTGCCTTGTGTGCAATTGATGACTTTACATTCGGCTAAAGGTTTGGAATTCCCCTATGTCTTTTTGGTGGGATTAGAGCAAGGCTTATTTCCACACCAAAATTCCATGGAAGATCCAGAAAAACTGCAAGAAGAACGCCGCCTATGTTACGTTGGCATCACCCGTGCTGAACAAAAGTTATTTATGACCTATGCGACATCACGCCGAATAAGAGGCCGTACCCAAGGTTGCGCCCCTTCAAAGTTTTTACGTGAAGTGCCTGAGAAATTGGTCAACCAAATCCAAGGCAATGTCTTTACCACACCACGCGGTAGTATGTTTGCTAATCAAGAAACCTCCCAATACGCCCAATTTCAACCCGGTGTTTTGGTGTCGCATAAAATCTTTGGCGAGGGCACCATCATCGAACTCTCAGGTCAAGGCGATTACACCCAAATCATGGTCGAATTTGCTGACCACGGTACCAAAATACTAGCAGCTAAATTTGCTAAATTAGAGATTGTTTAAGACTAACCCTAATTTGTATTTCTATATTGGGATTAAGGACTAATCTGAATTTACTGTTGCTTGAATTAATTCTAAAAGTGCTTGGTTTTCAGCCGTCCAACTTTCATGGTAAACTAATTTGGCTTGATTCAGTAAGCTAAGGGCTTCTACTTTTTTACCTAAGTTAAATAAACCTTGGGCTTTTAAATCTAAATAAGGGTTTGGGTGTGGGTTGTATTTTTCAAGTTTATTGAGCAAATCCAGAGTCCCTTTTGTGTCGGTTTTTAACAGAACTTTTGCCAGTCTGGTTTGTGAATCTATGTACACTTTAATGTCTTGTGATTGCAAGGTTCTCTCGGAAACATTTTTGAATAAGTCGATGGCTTTTGTGTCCTCAGAAATCAAGGCATAATAGCGAGCAAGAAATAAATCCATGTAAACTTGGTAGCGCTCAAATCCCAAACCTTTAATTTCTGCCATTCTTTTTTTCCATTCTGACATAAATTTATCTTTGTCTTTTTTAAGTAAAATCAATTCCAATTGTAAAAAAGCATTGTTGAGTTGCATACCATAGTCTTTGGCTGCTTTGGCCAGTTGATATTGTTCAGAAATAATATCTTGAGCACTGATCCAATCAAAATGATTCATGGTCAGCACTGCTTTGTAGTGCAGGTAGTGCAATTGTAAAGTATCGGATTTAATTTCTTGGGCAATTTTTCCTAAGCGTTCATTAACCTCTTGTGCTTGTGTAAACTCACCACGTAAATTTAAAATGGCAACCAAGGTTCCTAAGCTAATACCAAGGTTAAGTTTGTCTTTAGCTAATTCGTGCAGAGAGATAACTTGCTTGGTGATTTTAATGGCATTTTCCCAGTCATAGTTGTTCATAGAGACGAAAGACATTTTACTTAGAGCTTTTATTTGAAGAGGTATATTTTGAGCCAATAATGCATTTTCATGGGATTTTTTGAACAATGAATAAACTTCTTTGCTAATAGAGTTCTTCATCAATACTTCTGCTTGGCCAAAGTAACTCTGTGCAAAGATGAGTGGGTTTAATAAGGCATCGACATTAACAATGGCTTGTTTGTAGAATTTCATGGCTGTTTTGAGGTGGGTTAATGCTAAGTGAGCATCTGCCAATTGCAGTAGTATTTTGGCTTTTTTTATAACACTAATTTCAGGGTGTTGGGCTTGGAAGTTGCTTAAATCGTCAATTATTTTTTCAAATTGCTTTTTCGAAAAGTTGACTTTAGCAATGCCCAACTCAATTTGGGTGCCCATGGTTTGGTAAGCACTGGTGGCTTTTAATGTATTGAGTTGTGACAGGCTCTCATCGTATGCTTTCTGGTCATAAAGGATTTCTGCTAAAGTTAATCGAACTTGGTGGTTGTTTTCATCATCAAAAAGCACTTGTTTGATGAGTTTTTCGGCTTTTTTAAACGTGCCTAATTTTTGATAACCCAAGGCTTTTATGTATTTATCATTGCGGGTTAAATTAGGAAGTTTTAAGGTTTTGCTTTTAGTCAGAGATTGGTTAAATTCAGCAATATAAGCCATTTGGCTATTGACCAAATCATTGATGTTGTTGGCTGATAAATGAACCTTTTTATACTCATTAATTCCATCATCCAGCTCAATAATGGATTCATAAATATCACCGTTTTTGATGATACTTGTACGCAATACAATCAAATCATCTTCCAGCCTCCAGTGTTTTTCTATTGCTTGTTGGGCTGTTAGACTGTTGTTATCAAATACAAGTTGACCTTCTGAATCTAGGTTGTTAAAGGTTGATTGCATCAGGTTGCGAACGCCCTTTTGTTCTACTGTGTCTATCTTATCATTTTCAAAAGAGGTAGGAAGAATGAGTATTTTTTGTTTGTTAATATTAGCTTGAGAGGGATTAATCCCGTTTTCACTGTGGTTGGTCAAGTTGTTCCAATAAACAAAAGCCAATACGGCCATGAGAGTTAAAACCAATATTGCTATTTTAGGGTTCAATAATGTTGTTTTTGGATTTGATGTGGTAGCAGTATTTTGAAGGGTTTTAACAGGGGCTTCAAAACTTATGCCTTTGCCAAAATGGGTGATGAAAATGCTGGGTTTTTTTGGGTTTTCCTCTAGGTAACCCCGTAAATATGAAATGATTTGATCGACAGAGTTTTCTGTCACAGTTCTATTCCAAACCTTTTCCATTAAGGTTTGTTTGGAGATGATGATATTAGAATTTTGGATAAAGTAATTGAGTAAATTTTTCTGAGTTTTAGTCAACTTGTACTCTTTATCCTTGCTTACAATAATCCCATTGATATCATCATAAGTGGAATTTTCAATTTGATAGAGCATGTATGAATTATAAAGCCATTCTAAAAGTTAGATATTAACTTATTGAAGACAAGAATGCCATTGAATAGTTATCGGAAAATCACATTAACGCCCGATGAATTGTGTGCCAAAACACTTATCTCATTAATTTCTCAGACTTTTCTCATGACTTTCTCAGAAATAGACTCAATAAAAAACATACAATTGGGTATTAGAAATTATTTATAAAAGACTTTAGGAGAAAATCATGAGGCTTATTTTCATGGCCATACTATTCACTGTAACCACCATCATCAATGCAGCCCCTGCTGATGACTTTGTTATTACTGTTAAAACCGATAATCCAGGAGCTGGAACTAACACCAACTTTATCATATACAAGCAACCGGGGACTGGTTTTAACTATAATTATAATGTTGATTGCGACAATGATGGTACGGATGAAGCAACATCTCAAACGGTAGGTTACACCTGCAACTATACTGTTGCAGGAATTTATACCATAAGAATCAAAGACAATTCTGGCACAGGAGATGGTTTTCCAGGTTTTATATTAAGTCAAGGAATTAACTCAGTTGCAGAAAAACTCCTTACAGTTGAGCAATGGGGCACTGGCAAATGGAAAAATTTGGATAATGCTTTTAGGGGAGCAATAAATTTAGTTTTTAACGCTAACGATGTACCTGATTTATCCAACGTAACTTCTCTGATTTCTATGTTTAGTGGTGCAGAGATGGCAAACCCAAATACCAGTAATTGGAATACATCAGCTGTAACGAATATGCGGAGGATGTTTAAGGGAGCCACATCTGCCAACCCTGATACCAGCAACTGGGACACTTCTCAAGTAACGGATATGGAATTTATGTTTTTTCTTGCCACATCAGCCAACCCTGACACCAGCAATTGGGATATTTCAAATGTGACATCAATGGGAGGCATGTTTGCGCATGTCACCCTACCAACAAATAGCTATGAAAACATGTTAATTGGTTTTGCTGCTCAAAACTTGCAGAGTAATGTTAGTTTTAATGCGGGCTATAGCAGGTCTTGCAGTGCAGCAGCCCAAGCTGCCAAAGCCAGCCTTATTGCCAACTACAACTGGACTATTACTGACGGAGGTGTTTGCGACCCGTCCGATGACTTTGTTATCCGCATTAAATCAGATAACCCTGGTGGAAGTCCTACAGATTTTTTAATTAAGGCTTATGGGTCGAGTGACAACTTCAATGTCGATTGTGATAATGATGGTGTACTTGAAGCCGTAGCACAATCAGGTGACTATACCTGTGATTATGGTAGTTCTGGTGCTGGTATTTATACTATAAGGATAATAGACAATACTGGTTTGGGTACTGGTTATACTGTGCCACGATATAGTGGTTCTAGTACTAAAGAAAAAATCTTATCTATAGAACAATGGGGAACAAGTCTGTGGACTAGCATGCTGGCTGCATTTACTGAATGCTCAAATTTAGTTATAAATGCCACGGATTCACCAAACATGTCAAATGTAACATCTATGAATGGTATGTTTTTGGCGGCAACAATAGCAAATCCTGACACAAGTGACTGGGATGTGTCGGCAGTCACTGACATGGAGGCTATGTTTTTGGAGACAACATTGGCCAATCCCAATACCAGTAATTGGGATACTTCTGCCGTAACAAGCATGTCTTATATGTTCTCTGATGCGACATCCGCAAACCCTGATGTGAGTAACTGGGATACATCAGCAGTAATTGATATGAGTGGAATGTTCTTTAGAGCAACAGCAGCCAATCCAGATGTGAGTAATTGGGATACAACATCGGTTAAAAATATGACAGCAATGTTTTCTCAAGCTACATCTGCCAATCCCGATGTGAGCAATTGGAATACATCCTCAGTAACAAGTACCTGGTCTATGTTTTCAAATGCAACTTCTGCAAGTCCTGTAATCAGTAACTGGGACGTTTCCTCAGTAACCAATATGACTGGTATGTTTAGTGGAATCACTCTGCCTACATCAGAATACGATGCCATTTTGGTTAATTTCAGTGTTCAAAATCTTAAAAGTAATGTTAATTTTAATGCTGGTAACAGCCAATATTGCAGCTCAGCAGCACAAGCTGCCAGAGCTAGTATGATTTCTTTTAATGGTTGGAATATAACTGATGGAGGCATGTGCCCTGCTGAAATTTTCACAGATGGCTTTGAATCAACAGTTGTTACCTTTAAAACTACCGATGCACAGTTTGCCTTTGATTTTTCAGATGTCGAGTTATTACCCAAAGATGAAACACCCCAACTGATTGCTGCTGGTTTAGATCAGGACAATCAAGTCAATGTCAAAATATATTTACGTCAACTTGATGGTGTCTTAGAAATAATGCAAAGCCAGTTACTTGAAGACGTTGATGGTGAACAACTGTGGAGTGATGGCCTGTGGTATGAGGTGTTTGAGCAAGGGTGATCCGAGGTTGTATTGTGGTAAGTCAATTGGAATTATTTAGGAGAAAAACTATGAAAACCATTCTTGGTTTATTATTGCTGGTAACAGAAACCATCAATGCAACCCCTACTGATGATTTTGTGATTACTGTTAAAACCGATAATCCAGGAGTAGGAACCGATACAGAGTTTACAATATACACAAATGCGAGCTTATCTTATAACTATAATATCGATTGTGACAATGATAATGTTGATGAAGCCACATTTCAAACTGGAGATTACACTTGTATCTACCGAGACCCAGGAACTTATACCATAAGAATTCAAGATAAAACAGGTGTGGGAAATGGATTTCCATCTTATAAGTCTTCAAACAGTAGTGGTTCTGTTGCGAATAAAATACTTGCGGTTGAACAATGGGGAACAGGTGTTTGGATAGATACGGCAAATGCCTTTGCTGGAGCAACAAATCTCACTATTAATGCTACAGATATTCCTAACTTCACTAATGTGATAAGTATGGCATCAATGTTTTTTAATGCCACTTTGGCTAACCCTGATACCAGTAACTGGGATACATCATCGGTAATAAGCATGCGATTTATGTTTAATAATGCCATTTCTTCTAATCCTGATACTAGCAATTGGGATACATCATCGGTAATAGATATGACTGCTATGTTTTATGGAGCTTCATCTGCTAACCCCGATACCAGTAACTGGAACACTTCGGCGGTAACGAACATGGATTCTATGTTCAGAGTTGCATTGTCTGCCAATCCTGATACCAGCAATTGGGATATTTCAAATGTAGCTAACATGGATTCAATGTTTTTAGGGGTTACTCTTCCAATGCCAAGCTATGAAAATATGCTTATTGGTTTTGCCTCACAAAATTTACAGAGTAATATTAATTTCCATGGTGGTAACAGTCAATACTGTAGTGCAGCAGCACAAGCTGCAAGGGCTAGTATTATTACCAGTTATAACTGGAATATAACCGATGGTGGAGTTTGTGACCCAGCTGATTTTGTGATTACCGTCAAAACCGATAACCTAGGAAGCGGAACTGATAACGAGTTTATCATTTCCAGAAACTACACCGTTGCAGGGCAATATAATTACAATGTCGACTGTAATAACGATGGTATTATTGAAGCCACCGCCATTACTAGTAACTATACTTGTAGTTACCCTATTGCAGGAACTTACACTATTAGAATTATAGACAATTCAGGTTTGGGAAATGGCTTTCCTGCCTTCTGGACAAACCCTGTATCATTGCCAATTGGAGAAAAGATACTCGCGGTTGAGCAATGGGGAGCGGGCACATGGGAATCAATGTTTAATGCCTTTAGTGGAGCAAAATTTATGGTTGTCAATGCGACAGATGTCCCTGATTTGTCAAATGTTACAAGTATGAGAGACATGTTCAGAGATGCTTCTTTGGTAAACCCTGATACCAGTAACTGGAATACTTCAGCGGTTACCAATATGTCTTTTATGTTCTCAAATGCAACATCAGCAAACCCTGATGTCAGTAACTGGGATACATCTTCAGTAATCAATATGCAAGGAATGTTTAGTGGTGCTACATCGGCTAATCCTGATACCAGTAACTGGGCTACATCTTCAGTAACAAGTATGCTAGGAATGTTTAGGGGTGCTACATCGGCTAATCCTGATACCAGTAATTGGGATACTTCTGCGGTTACCAATATGTCTGCTATGTTCTTAAATGCAACATCAGCAAATCCCGACACCACTAACTGGAGTACTCAATCGGTAACCAGTATGCGTTTTATGTTCTCAAATACCATATCAGCCAACCCTGACACCAGTAACTGGGATACATCATCGGTAATAGACATGATATCAATGTTTAGTAATGCTGCATCAGCAAGTCCAATTATCAGTAATTGGGACGTTTCATCGGTTGCCAGTATGAATTTTATGTTATCTGGTTTGGCATTGCCAACTTCAGAATATGAAGCGGCTTTAATAAATTTCAGTGCCCAAAACCTTAAAAGCAATGTGGACTTTGATGCTGGAAATAGTCGCTATTGTAGTGCAGCAGCACAAGCTGCTAGGGCTAGTATTATTGCTAATTATAACTGGAGCATTACTGATGGTGGAGAATGCTCGATAATCTTTAGGGACAGTTTTGAGTCAACAGTGGTGGTGTTTAAAACTACCGATGCACAGTTTGCCTTTGATTTTTCAGATGTCGAGTTATTACCCAAAGATGAAACACCCCAACTGATTGCTGCTGGTTTAGATAGGGATAATCATGTCAATGTCAGAATATATTTACGTCAAACTGGCGGTATATTAGAAATCATGCAAAGACAGTTACTTGAAGATGTGGATGGTGAACAACTATGGAGTGATGGCCTGTGGTATGAGGTGTTTGAGCAGGGATTATCCGAGGTTAACCTGTGGTAATGTTTGTTGTTAATAGCCGTTATCATTATTCGGCTTAATTTTTTAAATGATGAAAATTGATGTTTTTTAGGAGAATATTATGAAAAAATTATTATCTATCTTGTTTTTTGGTGTTGCTTTTGGCGTTTTTTCTTCGAGTGCTGTTGCAGAACCTTTGTGTGAAATGCCCCCTGGCATTGATGACGATGAAAAATACTGGATAAAGTTCAAATCAGAATCAAAAATGTATATTTATGAAATCACTGATATAGAAGATTGTTGGGTGCAGATTAAAAAAAGTGATGGCAGTAAATACTGGTATCCCATTCAAGACATTGCCACGATTATGGCTAAACCAGTTGAATAAGAGGAAACATCCATACTGATTGCCCCGTCATTAGGAAACGTATCAAACAATGTTTGGACATTCGTTTCTGGTGTACAAAATATTACAAAGTCTGTGTAGCATCATTCAGTTTAATTTTTTATGAATGGAGAGAAAAATGATTATTAGTAAAAGTTTAGTTTTGAAAAGTATCTTGGTTCTGTTGATGGCAGTGTCTTCTTTGGGTGCTGCTGTGCAGGCACAACATGCCAGTACAATACAAAAACAAGTATTAGCCGAGTTATTAGATGAAGGGCTTATATCTCAACAACAGTATGAGGTAAGAAAATCAACTTTACAAGGATTAGATGGGCGGAGTTTATTGCTAAAACAAACGGCAACATTAAAAACATCAAATGGTAGCATCAGTGGTCAGATTGTTGATGAAAATTCAAATCCGATAAGTTTCCACCTAGTTAAATTGTATTCCTCTACAGCTCTAAACTCTCCTGTGGCGACAACTCAAACCGATGTTACTGGATTTTATCAGTTTACATCTTTGGCAGACGGAGATTTTGTGCTGTTTACTGGCACCAATAATG
>JALSIL010000538.1 GCA_026990095.1 Lysobacterales bacterium | reverse complement strand
CATCACCACAAAAAAATGCCACCTTAAATCCATCATTCATGAATTGTTATGGTTTATAGCTGGTGATACCAATATCAAATACCTTAATGACAATGGTGTCAGAATTTGGAATGAATGGGCTGATAAAAATGGTGATTTAGGACCAGTTTACGGGCACCAATGGCGTTCATGGCCAACGGCTAATGGCAAAACCATTGATCAAATCCAAAATATTGTTAATCAGATTAAAAACACTCCAGATTCACGTCGAATAATCGTCAGTGCTTGGAATGTTGGAGAAATAGAAAACATGGCATTACCACCATGTCATTGTTTATTTCAATTTTACGTAGCTGACAACAAGTTATCCTGTCAGCTTTATCAACGCAGTGCTGACGTTTTTCTAGGCGTGCCTTTTAATATTGCCTCGTACGCCCTATTTACCTTAATGATGGCACAAGTTTGCGACTTAGAACCTGGAGATTTCGTTCATACTTTTGGCGATGCACACCTGTATTCAAATCATCTTGAACAAGCCCAATTACAAATCACTCGAAAGCCTTATGACTTACCACAAATGAAAATCAACCCCAACATCAAAAGCATATTTGACTTCAGTATTGATGATTTTGAATTAATTAACTACCAAGCTCACCCACACATAAAAGCCAAGGTTGCGGTGTAAATGATTAAAAAGAAACTTACTTACATCTTAGCTATGGATGAGAACAATTTGATTGGTAGCAACAACAACTTACCTTGGCATCTCCCTGCAGATTTAAAATACTTTAAAGAAAAAACTCTCAATAAAACCATTTTAATGGGGCGTAAAACCTGCGAATCCCTGCCTTTTGTTCTGCCAGACAGAAGAAACATAGTCTTGACAAGAAATATCAACTTCTCAAGGCAACATTTTGAAATTATTCATAAATTAGACTCAATAAATGATTTAGATAATGAAATAATGGTAATTGGCGGTGCGATGATTTATAAAATATTAATGCCTTATGCCAATAAACTGCTTATCACCAAAATACACCACCAATTCAATGGAGACACCCACTTTGAATGGAATGAAAAAGATTGGCGATTAACCGATAGAATTGAAAAAAAAGCCGATGAAAAAAACAAATACAATTATAGTTATTTGACGTATATACGCACGAATAAAAAATAAATTACCATCCTAAAAATGATGTAGTTCTTATGACTCGAACTTAAGTAAATATCAATAAACTAAGGGGCAGAATCATTTATTGCAGAAGAACTTTCAAGCTTAGTATTATTCATCAAGTTGTTTCACATTAGCAAATTTGGCAAATCAGATAAATCATTTTAGTGAAAAGACAAAAAATTAGTTGAGAAATTAATTCTCAGGTATTCTATAATATCACACCAGAAAAATAACAATAAATCTTAAATTAGGGTATGACATACATCACTTAATTTAAAACCACCAATTTTACTAACAAATTCCTGGAGAATATAAGAGTGACAACAGTAGCATCTTTTAGTGTTGAATACATCCAATACTTATCACCAAATGGAACACTGACGGGAGAGGCAATTCCTCCTATCGCAAAGGACTTTGAAACAATCAAATCATTATATAAAACCATGGTCATGACACGCGTGTTTGATGCCAAAGCCATTTCTTTGCAACGGACTGGAAAATTAGGCACGTATGCCTCATCTTTAGGGCACGAAGCCGTTCATGTTGGAATTGGCTCTGCAATGAACTACGAAGATGTTTTTGCTCCATCTTACCGTGAATATGGCGTTCAATTTGTTCGTGGTGTTAAAATGTCCGAAGTACTGCTCTACTGGGGCGGTGACGAACGAGGAAGCAACTTTTCCGGTCCTCAACATGATTTTGCTTGGTGCGTTCCAATAGCAACTCAAAACACACACGCTGCTGGTGCAGCACTTGCGTTTAAATTAAGAAAAGAACCCAGATGCACCTTATCGGTTATTGGTGATGGTGGCAGCTCAAAAGGTGATTTTTTAGAAGCCATTAATGCTGCCAGTGCGTTCAAATTACCCATGGTGTTTGTAATTATTAATAATGGCTGGGCTATTTCTGTGCCTCGTAAAAAACAATCCAGCGGCGAAACGTTAGCACAAAAGGGCATTGCTGGTGGTTTACCTAGTATTCAAGTCGACGGCAATGATTTATTGGCTGTTCATCATGAAGTTAAAAAAGCACTAGAACGCGCCAGAAACGGCGAAGGTGCTACGGTAATTGAAGCCATCACTTACCGCTTAGGGGATCACACGACCGCAGATGATGCCAGCCGTTATCGCCCCGATGAAGAAGTGGAAAATGCCAAGCGTTTTGAACCTATTTTACGTTTAAGGCAATACCTAATGGACAACAATCAATGGAGTGTTCAACAAGAAAATAAATTAATGGAAGATTGTGCCATCAAAGTAGAAGCCGCAGTAAAAGAATACCAAAGTGCTTCAAAATTGCCTGTATCCGATATGTTCGACTACATGTACGCAGAATTACCACACGACTTAGCAGAACAACGTGCTTATGCACTTGCTTTAGAAGAGGAGAATGAATAATGGCAAAATTAGCAATGGTAGAAGCCGTATCTTTGGCATTAAATTACGAATTACAACACGATAAAGATGTTGTGGTTCTTGGTGAAGATGTCGGTATTAACGGTGGTGTTTTTCGTGCCACATCAGGACTAGCACAAAAGTTTGGCGAGGAACGTGTAATTGATACTCCTCTTGCCGAAGCAATGATTGCAGGAATGACAGTGGGAATGGCAACACAAGGCATGAAGCCTGTTGCCGAAGCCCAATTTATGGGCTTTATTTTCCCCATGTTTGAACAAATAGTCTGCCACGCTGCTCGCATGAGAAATCGTACACGTGGACGTTTAAGCTGCCCACTTGTTATTCGCGCACCCTTCGGAGGCGGCATACATGCTCCCGAACATCATTCAGAGAGCATTGAGTCCATGTTTGCTCATACGCCAGGAATCCGTGTT
Source organism: Lysobacterales bacterium (assembly GCA_026990095.1). Taxonomy (GTDB): domain Bacteria; phylum Pseudomonadota; class Gammaproteobacteria; order Xanthomonadales; family Marinicellaceae; genus NORP309. The sequence continues at coordinate 6,466 of JALSIL010000538.1, read as the reverse complement.
GTAATTCCCTCATCTCCCTCTCGGGCCTATGGTTTATTATTAGCCGCCATTCGCGACCCTGATCCGGTGTTATTTTTAGAACCCAAACGCATTTACCGTTTGGTAAAAGAAGAAGTGATTGATGATGGCGAAGAACTTCCCTTAGATATGTGCTTTGAATTGCGTGAAGGTAACGACATTACACTTGTCACTTGGGGCTCCATGATTAAAGAAACATTAGAAGCCGCAGAAGCTCTTGAAAAACAAGGCATTTCCGCTGAAGTTATCGATGTCGCAACAGTTAGCCCAATTGACCACGAAACCATAGCGGATTCTGTCAAAAAGACTGGTCGTTGTGTTATTATTCAAGAAGCAGCAAAACATTGTGGCGTTGCGTCAGAAATTGCCGCTACTTTGGCAGAAAACAGCTTATATTCCCTAATGGCTCCAATAAAACGAGTCACGGGTTATGATGTAATTATGCCATTATTTAAATTAGAAAAGAAATACATGCCAACAGTTAATCGCATACTCAAGGCTGTAAACGAAGTGATGGAGGTCTCATGAAATTATTTAACTTACCCGATTTAGGTGAAGGTTTACCCGATGCAGAAATCGTCGAATGGCATGTAAAAGAAGGCGATACAGTCCAAGAAGATCAGCCAATGGTCTCCATGGAAACAGCCAAAGCAGTTGTTGATGTGCCCTGCCCTTATTCAGGAGTCGTCACCAAATTACACGGTCAACCTGGTGATGTTATTGATACTGGTGCCGTACTTGTTGAGTTTGATGGCATACAAACCAAAGACACAACACAAAATGCAGCTCCTGCAAATGATTCGCCAATGCAATTACAAAACGATATTGAAGATTTAATTGACGAACTTGATAGCACTTTGCCAACAAGCCAAATGCCAGAGCAGAACTACCCACCATCAAAAGCTGAACTTGCCAACGATAATGATAGCGGAACTGTGGTAGGAGAAATGGAATCAAGTAATAAAGTTGTCAGTGACATTTCCAGTATAGGCAATATTAAAATTGCCCCTGCTGTTAAAGCCTTAGCTAAAAAACTTAAAGTGAATTTAAATGATGTGGTTGCCACTGGTGCGGGAGGGGTTATTCGTCCAAGTGATATAAAACTAGCCCATCAAATGAAATCTCAGCTACAAGCTCACACAAAAGAATCAAAGCAACATCAAGTGGTGCAACCCAGTGTTGTGGTGCATAAACCCAAAGTTTCAGATACTGTTGCCACTCAAACGATTTCTGATGAATGGCAGCAAGTCAAAGGCACTCGTCGTGCAATGGCACGAATCATGGCTGATGCCCATGCCAAAATAGTACCCACCACGTTAATGGATGATGCCGACATTCATAAATGGCAAGCTGGTGAAGACATTACGGCTCGCTTGATTCGTTCATTAGTTAAAGGCGTTGAAGCAGAACCCGCACTAAATGCTTGGTTCGATGGGGTTAAATTAGCCAAACGCAATATTTCACATGTGGATGTCGGTATAGCCGTTGATACACCGGATGGTTTATTTGTACCAACTATGCGTAATTGTGATCAGCGTGATGCCGTACAGGTACGCCAAGGCATGAATAAAATTAAAGAACAAATTAAAGCACGCAGTATTCCTCCAGAAGACATGAAGGATTTTACTATCATGTTATCAAATTTTGGCGTCTTTGCGGGTCGTTATGCGACTCCTGTTATCACACCGCCTTGTGTAGCCATTATGGCTGCGGGAAAACTACTAAATGAAGTGGTTCCAGTTCTTGGTGGCTTTGAAGTGCATCGCATGATTCCTTTATCGTTAACCTTTGATCATCGTGCGGTAACAGGTGGAGAAGCGGCTCGATTTTTAGCTGCTGTCATAAAAGACTTGAATAAGAGCAGATAACCCATAAATTAAGTTAGTGCTGATTTTTTCAGCACTAATAAAAATTATTTACTAGAGAAAACATTAATGAAAATTCAAAACGATCACGTTGCAAGCATTAAGTATGTTTTAACAGACAACGACAATAACATCATCGACAAATCTGAAGATGGTAAATTTAGCTTTTTAATTGGAAAAGGCAATATCATTCCAGGACTAGAAAATGCATTAATAGATAAAGCACAAGGCGATGTTTTTGACGTGCAAATTGATCCAAAAGACGCTTATGGTGAATACAACGAAGCTCTTATTCACAAAGTGCCTCGCACGCAGTTCCCACCAGATATGGACATTGAAGCGGGCATGCAATTTCAAGGACAAACTCCAGATGGACAAATGACAGTTGTTAAAGTAAAAGAAGTCGTTGGTGATGATGTTATGGTTGATAACAACCATCCATTAGCTGGCGTTCAATTAAACTTTGCAGTTGAAGTCACTGGCGTTCGTGAAGCAACAAAAACAGAACTTGAACATGGACACGTTCATGATGGCAATGAACACCACGGTTAAGTTATCACAAATTAACCTTCCAAAACCCCTAATTATTTAGGGGTTTTTTATTGTCCATTAATTTGAGAGATATTTGTACAATCCATGGAATGACCTTTTTTAAACAAGGTCTAGTCATTGCGAGGAGGAACGACGTGGCAATCTTTTAAGGATTAGCCTTTTTTGAATCGAAACAGACTTGATGAGATTGCCACAGTCGTTCCTCCTTCGCAATGACGTGTTACTATAAAGATTGGATGCGGTTATTACAATGGTTTTGCCGTTTAGATTCGATGAGTAGTGCCACAAGGTCAATTTAAATAAAATACGAGTTTATGAATTATAAGTGAGTGACTTTTTTAGATAGAGATTGGAAACTTATGACGTGATATAAAGTACAAAAACGTTGGTGGGCTCGGGCAGGATCGAACTGCCGACCCCCTCGATGTCAACGAGGTGCTCTCCCCCTGAGCTACGAGCCCCAATCTGAATTGGTATTTTGTTGCTTGCCAGAAACAAAACAACCTCAAAATCAAGGGATGATTTCGAGGTTGCGTATATTAACTTTAAGCTTTTATGAATTCAAGTTATTTATTGTATTTCAGTGTTTTGTTTCGTTTATGCCTCACAATTTTTATTTCTATATCTTGTTGGTTTTCTGATTTTAATAATGCTTTGATTACGTCTTTGGGTGCTTTTACGTCGGCTCCATTAATGCGTTTAATAACATCCCCTTCCTGAAGAGAAAATACATTATCCTGATCAATTTCTAAAACCAATACACCGCCTTGTGTTTTGAAATAGGATGACAATCCTTTGCTTAGAGTGGAAAATTTATGATTTTTTCCTAATAAATCCGATGTGCTTTGCCCTTCTGCGATAAATACCTTAATGTCTTTTAAATGTTCGGGGAAAATCATATTAATATCCTCTTCATTAAAGTTAAAATCCTGATTATTATTTGAAACCATTACGGATATCGTTTTAGATAAATCATTGAGCTCATTACCCTTTAGCATAAGCATTGAATGGTTACTCTTATTGCTCATTATAAAATCTGCAGAATTATTTTTTCGGGCTTCGACTGAAACAGACTGCATTTGATTATCGCGAATAAACTCTACTTCCACCACTTCTCCAACTTGCCATTGGGTTAATTTTAATATTTCTTGTACATCTTCTATTGATTGAGTTAAATCAATATCACCCATCTTTGTTATAACATCACCTGTTTTTAAACCTGCATCGGCAGCACCTGAATTTGCAACAACTGAAACGATATGCCAACCATCATCTTTAATATTTGCCATAAAACCCATGGTTGCACTATTGCTTGAATCAAAATGCAATTTTTTAGCAATAATTTTGACTTGTTCATTAAATGAACTCTCATCGTCATCAGTTTTAATAAAAATCATCTTTTTCATTTGACCATTTGCTGCTCCCAAATCAAAAGTTTTCATTAGACCACTGGCTTCAAGTTCTGCAATTTCTTCCGTGCTTAGCTTTTTTCCATTCATAATGACTGTTTTTGTGACTTTATCACCATCGGTATTAATGCTAACTTCTATATTGTCAGAACTAACATGACCATCATTAATTGTAAGTGTCATGGTATCGCCCACTTGAGCATCTATACCTTCAAGATGAATTATTTTTACATTTTCATCCACTTCTAACTCGGCTATGCCCGCTTCATCAAGCTCAACTCCGTTAACAGTGACGTGCTTTGTTATTACACCATTATTATCATCGATTGTGACTTCAATATTTTTATTGTTTTGTGCGATTGTTGCAGCACTTAATGCTGTCAATAATAATGCACTGAGTATTTTTAGTTTAACTTTCATATTTTTCACCTTTTAAATTATGTAGGGTTTAATTTTTTGATAGTTTGGTTTTTGGTTTATTTTTCGCTGCAACAACACCAAGTTACCTAAAATATCCACTTTTGCTGCCATTAATTCTGACAGAATTTTTTTATCCTTTGTTTGCTGTATATCTTTATCTAATTGTTCTAACCACAACTCCAAGTTAGCTATTTTTTCCGTTATAACCGAGCCTTCAAGCGTGTATTTTGGTGTTTCATTGGCAACCAATTGCTCTAACAAGATGGTGCGTTTTACCAGTGCTTCAATCATATAATCTTTTTTATCAAGATTTTCTTTTTGATTGAAAAATACAACTGACATTATTAGCACTGCGGCTAAGGCAAGAATAGAAAGCATCTGGTGCCTTTTGCTGTGTCTATTTTTGTGCAAATTTAGTTGAATATCAGCAAAGAGATCCTTTGGCAATTCTTTTTGTGGCAACTCATTGAGTTGCTGCGTTATATTTTGTTCATTTAATGGCTTCATAACCACCACCTTTTGTTGTTAAATAAGATAAAGCTAATGACTTAGCTCGAGATAAGTGTGTTTTTGAAAAACTCACTGTTTTACCATAATTGTCTGCTATTTCTTGGTGACTTAAGCCTTCGACTTCATACAACCACAATACGGTTCGCGATACTTGAGGCAATTGGCTCAATGCATACTCTAAACTGGAAGTAATTTCTATCCGATTAGAAGTAACAGTCTTTTCTTTGAAGTTAATATTTGTTATTAGCTTGGCATTTTTCTTTACAAATGACAAGCACAGGTTGATGGTGATTTTCCTTACCCAAACCCCAAAAAAATCAATTGACTTACACTGGTTAACTTTTGAGAGCACTTTAATAAAAACATCTTGGGTTATATCCAGTGCATCCGCTTCATTATTAAGCATCCTTAGACTCAAGTTATACACAGGACGACTATACAAATCATATATTTTTCTTTGCGCAGCCGTTTTGTTTTTCTTGGCAGCTTTAAATGTTAGTTCGTCAATTGTTGCTTTAAAATAGCTCACACTTTTTATTCTGTATTGGTAGTATTCACTCTATAAGACTACTCATTCGATAAATAGTCGCAAGAAAATTTAATTTTAATTTATTAAGCCTGCATAATAATATTGATTTTAACTCTATTTCTGAGTAAGCTATACGGCAATCACTAAGTATTTTAAGCTTAATTTCGTGTGGGGAATTATACACCGAATTAGAGCTTTACTTCATTAGACAACCCATCCCACACACACGTCTAATGAAGTATTGAGTAAAGCCAGGTTTTCCTGGCTTTACTTTTGTGGACTACCCAACTAAACTCTATGCAAAGACAATACAGCATTTTTCAAGTTATTATTTTAATCCTATCCATAATTGCTGTGGATTATTGTTTGTTGTGGAATTTTCATTATTTACAGATTTCTCCTTATCCAAATAATGAAATTTATATTTTAGCAGCATCTTATGGTGTTATATTAATCGTCTCTGCGATTGTTACAAAAAGTACAAAACCACAAACCATTCATTCAGTTATGGGCTTTAAACAAACAAGCTCAAAAGCAATCATGGTCGCTTTACTCATCGGCATATTACTGTGGGTATCTGATTATTTATATCAAATGTATTTACTACAAAACAGTTTGTTTTTAGAAGCAAAAGAATGGACTAGCAATCATCCTAATCAATTAATTACTTTTATTTCTATGGTGATTTTTGCTCCAGTGATTGAAGAAATAGTATTAAGAGGTATTTTATTGCACTCTTTAACCCGTTACATGAATAAATTTCTTGCCACCATTATGGTATCCATTATTTTTACGCTTTTACATGACTCCTATGTACAATGGCCCACACTGTTTATTGCTTCCGCATTATATTGTTGGTTGACTCTTCACTCTAAAAGTATTGTACCTGCAATAGTCGCCCATATTCTTAATAATGCATTCACTTTTATTCTCTATAAACTATTAATAATATAAAAAATGGTTATAATTTTAGATTATTAAAATTATTTTGGGGAAAATGAATGAAAATCATATCTGTTCTAGCACTAACTTGTACACTATTTATCACTAATGGACACTCACAAACTCATGGAGAGATACCGACACAAGAAGAGTACGAACAAGCTCTAGCCACAGCTTTAGGCAGTGATGCCGCTCGCTTTAGTCAAATGTTAGGAGCATTG
>JALSIL010000537.1 GCA_026990095.1 Lysobacterales bacterium | reverse complement strand
TAATCAACCATTGGGCAACTGTAGCGGTAGTACCTTCTCGCTGTTCGTCATCTAAGACAATATTAACTAAACTCATTAGGCTTTATCCAATTCAAGAATAGCAAGCAGTATCTTTTCAGTAGTCGGAACAACCGCATTCATGAGGTTTGGTTCATGTGGGTTGCCAATATCAGGCATAGCAAGGCGCTCAATGGGTGCATCTAAATCATAGAAGGCCTCTTTTGCGAGAGTGGCAGCGATTTCGGCTCCAAATCCTGCAGAAATATTATCCTCATGTACAATCAAGACACGATTGGTTTTTTTAACAGAGTCTAATACCATGTCTTTGTCCCACGGACGTAAAGTACGTAAATCAATTAAATCAATGGGCAGTCCAGATTGTTCAACGGCCTTATGGCAGCGATGAACCATTCCACCCCACGTTACAACCGTTAAGTGGTTTCCCTGGGTGATTTTGTTGGCATGACCAAAAGGGATAATGTATTGATCGCCAGGGTATTCGCGACGCGCCCATACGTGATCAAGCATTTTGCGGTGTTCGAAAAAAATGGTTGGGTTGTTGTCGCGTAAAGCATAGCGTAATAAACCAACAGCATCTTGTGCATTGGATGGCATGGCAACTTGCCAGCCAATAGCATGCACCCATTTAACTTCGGCTGTTTGCGAATGCCACGGGTCGCCGCAGCCAAAATAACCACCAGCCATACGTACAACCATGGGCGCGGCAAATCGGTTGTTGGTTCGCCAACGCATCGAACCAATGTCATTGAGTTGCTCTTCTGCTGGATCGGCATATTTACGAAATTGAATTTCGGGCACTGGCAACAATCCAGCAAGAGACATACCAAGAGCACGCCCAATAATGCCTTCTTCTGACAAGCTGGTGTCAAAAACACGTTGTTTCCCGTGTTTTTCTTGCAAACCTAAAGTAACGGCGTGGACACCGCCTTTTGCACCAATATCTTCACCAAAAACAAGCATTTTCTTGTTGTGTTGCAGTTCGAAGTCTAGGGTTTTACGAATGGCTGTGACCATGTTGATGCGACCAGGGTGTGCTATGATTTCCTCAGAAGAAGGAGGGAAAACAGGTTTGCCTAAGTGAATTCCGCCTTGTTGTTGTAGTTGCATAACGCCACCATTATCGTATTCGCAAAAGGTATTGGTGGTAATGTCATCTGGGTTAGCAAAGGGTTTGTTGTCGGCTTTGATAAAAGCTTGATTAACAATTTTATTGGCAGATTTTTCCAGCTCATTCCACTTATCTTCTGTCATTAAATCATGTGAGAAAAGGTACTTCTTTAATTTTGGTAGTGGGTCATGGCGTTGTTCAAATGCAATGCGTTCAGTTGACTTGTACCCTTGGGTATCTTGAGCAGAATGTCCGTTAAGACGAGGGACAGTTAACCGCAATAATACCGGTTTTCTGTCAAACCGAACCACTTTGTGGGCTTGTGCAACTAAATCAACAACTTGTTCAGGGTTGGTGCCATCACCACTAAAAATAGTCAGCCCTTTAAAACTAGCCAAATTTTTTGCAATATCTCCGCCAGGTGTTTGGAAATCTGAGGGCACAGAAATACCATAGCCGTTGTCTTCGATATAAAATAATTGGGGCAATTGTTGTGCGGTAGCAATCGTTAAGGCAGACCAAAACCCATTGGTGGCAACTGAACCATCGCCTCCCAAGACTAAACCAACGGCATCTTTCCATTTGTGGTTATTAAGCACTTTATAGTGGTATTCAGATGCTTGTGCCCAGCCAGAAACAGGAGTGTATTGTGCGCCCACACCGCCACTCATGGGTAAGATGCAAGCGCCATCATGTTTGGGGTTATTAAAAACAACACCAATGTCACGCCCATCAGAAAAGCCACCTTGTTTCATCATGGATGCTTCCAGTGCCATCTCTGGAGGCAAGCCCATTGCCAATAATAAGGGGCGAGAACGGTAATAACCAGAAACAGCATCTTTTTGACCAATTAAACACTGACTTAAAATGATTTGTGCCATATCGTGACCGCGTGCAGAAAATTGATACAATACTTTTTTGTTCTTAACTAAGGTAAACTCCTCTAAGTCATCAAGAGTGCGTGAAATGAGGAGCTTGAGTGTTATTTCATTCCAATCAAAAGACAATGAAGTATCAAAATTTTCGGCGGTATTCATAATTATTATTGTTAGATTTATTAATATAAACATTATGAAACAATCTAATCGAAATGTGCTTGCTAAATATGCTTTAAAATAACGTAAAATAGCAATAAAGTTATGATATACTGCCAAACAATAAAAGATAATTGCTTAATATGGATAAATACGACATTAAACTACTCGAAGAAATACAACGTAATGGGCGCATCAGCAATAAAGAACTTGCTCAAAAGGTTAATCTGTCCTCCGCACCGTGTTGGCGAAGAATGAATGCTTTGGAAGAACAAGGCTATATTAAAAGTTACACAGCACTGTTGAACAAAGAAAAAGTTGGGTTAACCATAACTGCATTTGCACACGTGAGCTTAAATAATCACCACGAAGACACGGTAGCAGAGTTTGATAACTCCATTGCGAAATGGCAAGAGGTACAAGAATGCCATGCAACCTCAGGTGGCTATGATTATTTATTAAAAATCACAACAGTTGATATGCTAGCTTATAACACGTTTATGTACGATAAATTGCTCAAACTAAAAGGCATCCGTTCGGTTAATACCAGTTTCTCGATGGTGCAGAAAAAAGTATCCACTCAGCTTCCACTGTCTCACTTGAGTTGAATTGTTTAGACTTATTATGCGATAATAGCTGGATTATAACAAATTTGAGTTTTTAAAAATCACATGCAATCCTTAAAGTTAATACAAGAACAAATGCAGAGTGTTGTCTCAGGCTCTGATGAATTTTTCTCTCTCCTAAGGCAATTAGAACAAATGAGTGATGCAGGCGATATTGAAGCCGCTCTGTATTTGTCATGGGTTTATTCCCACCAAGGTGCATTGAAAGATTTTTCCCAACAGTCTTTTTTGCTTTGTGAAAGAGTAGCACAAAAGACAGGGCATCCAGTGGCTCTTGAAAGAATGGCGGATTTATTGCTTTGGGGAGTGGGTTTAGAGCAAGATAAAACACAAAGTTTTAAAATTTATGAAATGTTGGCACAAAGGGGGATGTTGCCTCTAACAACTTTGGCTTATTTGCACTCTCAAGGCATTGGCACCCGAGTTGATGAATTTAAAGCATCGACTCAAATTATTTTGTCAGCGGCTCAAGGAGACACACTTGCTTTTATGTTGTTATCTTATCGATATAAGGTTGGATTGGGCGTTCCAATAAGTGGCGTGTTATCGTGTGCTTTTGCAGAGTTGGCATGTTTAAGAAAGTTTCCAGGAGCGTCTCAAAATAAAGAAAAGCTAAAAGAATATTTCTCCTCAATACAGGAAGAGAAAATTCAAGCCATGTCTAAAGCACTTATAGAAAATATCGAAGCACTTGCAGATAAAGTGGACTTACTTGCCCAAAGAGTATCACCACAGTCTCAAGAATTTGCACAAAGATATATGCAAACGGTCGAAGAAAATATAAGCAGTTTGGGCTTAAAAGAGCTTTCAGTCAATGAAGATGAGCGTTCAGTTGAAATCGAAAATACAAGTAATAAAGCCAATGATGTAAAAGTGATTAGTCAATCACCGCAAATAATGAAAGTTGACAACTTTGCTAGTTTTGAGGAATGCCAGTATTTAATTGCACAAGCTCAACCCTTGTTGGAAACCACTTTAACTCAGATTAAAAAATACATAGGTGTAGAAGTGGATGCATTTTCTGGAGAAAGTGCCATACTATCAAATCGACAGACCTCTCCTGTCAATAGAATAATTCAGCAACGTTTTGCGGATTTACTAGATACCACGGTTGATAAATTTGAACCTATATCCGTTTTAAAATACTCTGTGGGTCATGAGTATGGATTGCATACGGATGCATTTGATGAAAAACGCATTCATGACCACAAGAGCAAAGGAGATTTTGGTGGACAGAGAATAACAACCAACCTTATCTATCTCTTACCAGCTATTGAAGGTGGGCAAACGTATTATGAGCCAATTAATAAAAAAGTTACTGGAAAAATAGGAAGGGCTGTTATCCATTATAATGTTACAAGTGATAACAAGCCAGATCCAAAATCTTTACATTTAGGTAAAGAAATAAAGAAAGGTGAAAAGTGGTTGTTGAGAACAGCCACTCGCCAGTTTCCATTATATGCGACAAATAGAATTTAAAAAGTATAGGCTAAATTTAGTGAAAATAGAGTGTCGGTATTATTAAAGTTGCTGGGCACAGTAGAGTTATATTTTGTTTGGTAGACTAGGTTTAAATGCAACTGAGCACTGACCATAACTGAAACACCGATGTCATTTTGGATGTAGGTGTTGTCGCTGGTGGCTTCAAAAAACAAGGTGTCGACAAATTTTGTTGTCTGCGTAATTTTACGCAAATAGTCCAGTTTTCCAGTTAATGCAAGGCCTGTATTTTTTCTGCGGTCAATATCAAAAGCTTCAGTTCTATAACCAACTCCTATTTCTGTAACTAATTTATTATCTTTCTTATTGTAAAACTTATGACCCCAACCCACATTTGAAGTCATGGTGTAGTCAAAAGCTGAAAACTTATCTTGTTCATAGCGAGAACCATAAAACAAGTAGTCATTGTTATCAAGTTTGTAACCTGTAGTACTGGCTAAAACATAACGTTCAGCTGTATCAATATCATCAGAAGTTGCAAATATAATATCCAAACTCATGGTGCTTAACCATTTATTGGAATCCATTTTTAGCTTTAATCCCGCAGTAATGTTATCCGTATTGCTGTTGCCGCGAGTGGATGAAAACCCAAAATAGCCTTTAGAACCACTCCATTTGCTTTTTTTAGGCTTGTTATCTTGAGCAAATAGGGTGTTTGAAATTAGTAGCAGTATTATTAGTTTATACATGTAACAGAGGTTTTGTTAAAAGCCTATAATAATCTTATTGCATGACAAATTCAATGGATGAAAAAAAAGACTGCCAAAGGACAGTCTTTTTTATCTCTTTTTAATTGTGGAAATAATTAAAAATCATAAACCAAGCTAGCAGCAACTAGTGTATCTGTGTTGTTTGTGCCAACAGGTACATCCGTGTTATGTCTCCATTGGTGAGAGAGTTTAACGCCCATTTTGTCACTTACTTTGAAAGTAAATCCCGCATCATTTTGAATAAAGGTATTGTTACTGGTTGCCTCAACCCTTAACACGTCATCAAATGACATGTTGTCAGAAATTTTGCGCATATAATCCATTTTACCCGTGACAACTAGACCAGAATTTTCATTTCTATCAATATCAAATGCCGCTATTTTATGCCCGACACCAATCTCGGTAATAAGTTTTTTATCATCGTTGTCATAAAATTTATGACCCCAACCTACAGCATTTGTCCACGTATAGTCAAATGCAGTGAAGCTGTCTCTTTCATATCGAGTATTAAAAAAAACATAATCTTTTTCGCTGAATTTATAACCTGACTTACCCTCTATGATATATCTTTTAGCTGTATCTATTCCGTTCGCATCAGCACGTAAAACATCTAAACTGACCGTGTGAATCCATTGATTAACTTCGTATTTTCCAGCTATTCCTGCTGTTAAGGTTGAGGTGTCACTGTTTCCTGAAGTGCTAGAAAAACCCAGTTGACCTTTTCCTGACCAAGGGCTATCGTTTGCAACAGCAGTTCCTATTGTGCTTAAAATTAAGCCTGTTACTAAAATTTTTTTCATTATTTTTCTCATATACGTTTGTTTGAGAGCGCATAATAAGGGCAAGGAGTGCAAAAGACAACCGCCAAAAGGGCTAAAAATGCCGGGATTATGTTAAAAATTGTGAACTTTATATATTTTCCAACTTTTCCAGTTGCCCTTTTAGTTCTTCTAACTTATGTTGATTCGCTGCTAAAGTATTTCGCTCTTTATTAACCACAGCCTCAGGTGCAGAACTCACAAAGCGTTCGTTTTTGAGTTTTCCAGCACTCCGGGCGATTTCTTTATTGGCGGTTTCAATGAGTTTATTAATACGTGCGATTTCGGCATCGACATCAATGAGCCCAGCTAGTGGAATATTGACTTTCATTTCGCCAATTAGAGCAACTGCTGATTCTGGTGCTTGTTTGCCTTCTTGTAAAACGGTGATGTTTTCCAGTTGTGCCATGGTTTTGAGTAAGGCTTCATTGCTTGCTAAAATGCCTAAATCATTTTCTGAAGTGTTTTCTAAAATGATGCTTAACGGTTTACGTGGTGAGATGTTCATTTCGCCACGAATTTGACGAATGCCCAAAACTACCGCTTGTAGCCACAGCATGTCTTTAAAGGATTTTTCATCTACCAAGTCAGCGTTATACTCAGGAAATTGAGCAATCATGATGCTTTCGCTTTCCAACTCTAGTTTGACTTTAAGTTCTTGCCAAATTTCTTCGGTAATAAACGGCATAATTGGGTGCAATAACCGCAAGGCTTCATCTAACACATACAATAAAGTGTGTTGTACATTGTATTTTGTGCCTTCATCTTGTTTGAGTAAGGGTTTGGCAAGTTCTACAAACCAGTCACAATAGTTGTTCCAAATAAAATCATAAATGCATTGTGAGGCTAAATCCAAGCGGAAGTTGTCCAAGTGTTTGCGGTAATCAGCAATGCTATTTTGTAATTGCGATAAAATCCAGAGTTCGGCGGTTGAATAGGGTTTCCACTTTTGTGAATCGAGTTTAAAATCTTCTGTGTTCATAAAAACAAAGCGCGAGGCATTGAAGATTTTATTGCAAAAATTACGGTAACTTTCTAAGCGTTTCATATCAAAACGCAGATGCCTGCCGTTGGTTGCCAATGCTGCAAAGGTAAATCTTAGTGCATCACAACCATTGGGGTTTATACCATCAGGAAATTCCTTGTGCGTGGCTTTTTCAATTTTAGCAGCCATTTTGGGTTGCATTAAACCGCTGGTGCGTTTGTTCACCAAGTCCTCTAACTCTATGCCATCAATGATGTCAATGGGGTCTAACACGTTGCCTTTGGATTTGGACATTTTCTGTCCTTGTGAATCGTTTATAAGTCCGTGAATATAAACGGTTTCAAACGGAATTTGACCCATGAACTTACAACCCGCCATAATCATGCGTGCGACCCAGAAGAAAATAATATCAAAACCTGTGACCAGAACTTGAGTTGGATAAAATTCTTGTAATCTTTGAGTGTTTTCAGGCCAGCCCAAAGTCGAAAATGGCCACAAATTGGATGAAAACCAGGTATCAAATACATCTTCATCTTGGGTCAGTTTGAAGTCTGCAGCCAGCTTGTATTTTTCACGCACCTTTTGTTCATTTTCAGCCACATAGATTTTGCCGTTTTCGTCATACCAAGCAGGTACGCGGTGTCCCCACCACAATTGACGAGAGATACACCAATCCTCGATGTTTTCCATCCATTGGTAATAGGTCTTGTCCCAATTTTCGGGCACAAATTTAACTTCGCCATCTTTGACCACATCCAGAGCTTTTTTCGCCATGCTATCGACTTTCACGTACCATTGGTCGGTGCGGTAGGGTTCGACAATGGTGTGTGAACGATCACCGCGAGGAACCATTAATTTATGCGGTTCAATTTTTTCAAGCAAGCCCAGTTCTTCAAAATCTTTGACGATTTGTTTACGTGCCTCAAATCGATCCATGCCAATGTATTTTTCTGGCATATCATCATTGATTTTGGCATCATCGGTTAAGACATTAATGATGTCTAAACCGTGGTGCTTGCCCATTTCGGCATCGTTAAAATCATGAGCTGGGGTAATTTTCACACAACCCGTACCAAATTCCATATCGACATAATCATCGGCAATAACGGGAATTTGACGACCCGTTAAAGGCAATTCTATGGTGTTGCCGACTAAGTCTTTATAGCGTTCGTCATCGGGATGCACGGCAATGGCGGTATCACCCAGCATGGTTTCAGGGCGAGTGGTGGCAACAATAACATGGCCTTTGCCATCAGTACGAGGGTATTTTAAGTGCCACAAAAAACCGTCTTCTTCAACCGATTCTACTTCCAAATCAGACAAGGCTGTTTGCAATACAGGATCCCAGTTGACCAGCCTTTTGCCGCGATAGATTAAGCCTTCTTCGTATAAATCAATAAATTGTTTTTGCACCGCTTTAGACAAACCTTCATCCATGGTAAAGCGTTCGGTTTTCCAATCAACCGATGCACCCAAACGACGAATCTGTGATTGAATATGCCCTGCGGATTTTTCTTTCCATTCCCAGACCTTTTCTAAGAATTTTTCGCGTCCTAAATCGGTGCGTTTAATACCATTGGCAAGTAATTGACGTTCGACCACCATTTGAGTGGCAATTCCCGCATGGTCGGTACCACATTGCCACAAGGTTTTTTTGCCCTGCATGCGGTTATAGCGGATAAGCACATCCATAATCGTGTCTTGAAACGCATGTCCCATGTGCAATGAGCCAGTGACATTGGGCGGAGGCAACATAATGCAAAAAGTTTCATCGGCTTTTGTGCCTTTATCATTTGGTGAGAAATATCCCGCCTCTTCCCATTGTTTGTACCAACGGCTTTCTATGTCTTTTGGATTGTATTTTTCTATCATTTTCTATATTTTATTTGGGTTTAAAAGTAACACGGAGGTTCACGGAGAAGATACAGAGTTACACAAAGGTCTCTAATAAGTCCAATTCATATTTTCCAAGTCGAAGATAGGTTAACAATTGGGCTTTATGCCTATCTGTAATTTTGTCAACAGCCTTCAACTAATAAATCTATCCGATAACCTTGGTTGAGTTTCACTTCTTTGTGTATCATAGAAATCTCCGTGCAACTCCGTGTCTCCTCTGCGAACCTCTGTGTTACTACAAACCATTTCAAAGTCTGATTAATTAAATTAATAACGCATTATCTAATATTTGAATAGGCTTTTATATGTTTTTTTAATGAAAGTGTAGATTTGATTAAAGTATGTGATTTTCCAACCTCACTCCCACGCTCTGTGTGGTAGTGTATATTTGTCAGATGATGCTTGTTGGTATCAGTATGTCAATGCATTCCCACGCAAAGCATGGGAACGAGAAAAAGATATAGCCTATAAAGTGAACTAATGAATAAATACTTGTTCCAATTGTTGTTGTGTGTAATTACGTCTATCAAATTCACGCAGGGAAATTATCAATGAAGTCATTTTGTATAATGTTATTATCAATTATGGGGGTGGTGGCTCTTCACCGCTTATTTGAGTAAAAAAGGATACGAATCATAGAACATTGATGAGGTATCATTTAATGATGATTGCCTGATTTTAAGTTTGAAATATTCAGTATCTCTAATACCGCTGGCTCTTTTTCTTATCATACCAATGGCGATGTTTCCAGCTTCAATAATTGCACTAGTAAGTTTGTGTTTTGCATAGTTTGCAATACCAACACTGTGTTTTTTTAATGAGTCAGCAAACTTTTTAA
>JALSIL010000536.1 GCA_026990095.1 Lysobacterales bacterium | reverse complement strand
AATGTGCCATGACCTGATTCTCCAATTAATTCAATGAGTTGTAGTAACTATATTGTAGCAAATTGAACCCAGAATCAGGTCATTATTTTACTTTCTTTTTTGTTAACGGGACAGTAGTGCTAAAAAATGAAGAAATCAACTTGGTATCAGGAGGACCTGTTCCTCCAAGACCACCAACTACACCTCTTCCTCCTCGTCCTCCAAGGCTTCCGCCAACTCCTTTTCCAAGACCTGATCCAGGTCCCGAATCAGAACCACCTTCACCAATGCCAACAATAGAGGATTAAATACAGAAAAAGAAATAGAGTAATGCTTTCGTATTACTCTATTTTGCAGCTCATAGTGATTTAACAACATCTATGAAGTTTCAGTTCCGACTAAACTACAGGGTAACATGGTTTATCAAGTAAATACTTAAAATAATATACATTTATATATACAATCAAAGGGAGAAATTTATGAAAAATTTAATAAAAACATTAACCATCGAAGAAGTTGACTTGGTCATAGGAGGAACTGAAAAGATTCCGCTACCATGCCCATATCTAATGCCACCACCACCGCAACTGCCATTGCCACCACCTAAGCCCAAATAAAGAAGAAATTTTAAATAGAGTATTAAATAAACATTGCTCTATTTTGAATTTTTATATAATTATGAACCAACTCTTCAGAAAAAAAGCCATTGATCACAGCACTCAAAGCCTTTATGGCGATAGTCTTATCGCTCAACCCATTTCGTTTTGGGTTTTGACCATTGCTTTATTAATTTTTGTTGCCGTTACTGTTTTTTTTTAATTCAGACAAACTATTCCCGACGAGAAAATGTTACGGGTTATTTAGTCCCTGATAAAGGCTTAATCAAAGTTTATGCAGCCTATAAAGGCGTGATAGAAAATAAATTTGTAGAGCAAGGTCAAAAGGTAAACAAAGGAGATATTTTGTTTAAAGTGTCAACATCTCGAGGTGTATCCGATGGGGCAACCGTCAACCAAAGCCTTCTTTCCCAACTTCAAAAACAAAAAGGCCTATTAACAGAGAGTATTAAAATTCAATCTGAAATTGACAACAGTGAAATTGCACAACTTAAATTATTAATTAGCAATGCCGATAATGAAGTCAAACAACTAAAAGTCCAACTGTCTATTCAAACAGAACAACTGAATCTTACAAAACAAAATGCACTTAAATACGAAAATCTCAAGAAAAATAACAGTATATCAGAAACGGAGTTTTTTGCTAAAAAAAATGAGTACCTAAGGACACAAGCATTTTTCGCACAAACACAAAGCCAAATTGTAATAAAAGAAGGTAATCGTAGGTCCCAACAGATGCAATTGGAACAACTGCCATTAAAACATAAGCAGAACTGGCAAAAATTACAATCCTCTATATCAGCATTAAATCAAAAAATAATTGAGCTTAAAAGCGGTGAGTCTTACACCGTAAAAGCAACAACTAGCGGAGTGGTGACAGCGATTCAAGCAAGTATTGGACAGGTGGTTTCTTCACAGGTTTCTTTGTTGACTATTATTCCCCAAGATACCGCATTAGTAGCTGAACTATTTTTACCATCACGAGCAATTGGGTTCGTTAAAAAAGGGCAGAAGATTTTAATTAAATATGATGCTTTTTCCTACCAACAATTTGGTTTATATGAAGGCAAATTAAACGAGATTTCACAATCTATTATACAAGCTAATGAAGCAGGGATACCATTAATCAGCAATGAGCCAGTGTATAGGTTGAAAGCCAATTTGAATGAGCAGTTTATCACTGCCTATGGTAAGAAAATAAAGTTACAACCTGGAATGCAGTTTAGTGCTAGCATTATACTTGAAAAAAGAACATTAGGGCAGTGGCTACTAGCACCGCTTTATAGTTTAAAAGGCAGTTTATAGTACATGCAAAAAACAATAGAATTACTAAATTTTAAATCAAGAAATAAACTCCCAGTTATTATACAAACCGAAGTTGCAGAATGCGGTTTAGCTTCAATGGCAATGGTTGCTAACTTTTATGGTCATGAAGTGGACTTAAATTCACTCAGGCATCTTTTTTCTATTTCTTCAAAAGGAGCAACGCTTGCAGGCTTAATTAAATTGGCAGACTCTTTGCAATTTGTTTCTCGACCCGTACGCTTAGAGTTGGAAGATTTATCTCAGTTGCAGATGCCAGCTATATTGCATTGGGACATGAATCACTTTGTTGTTTTGAAGTCAGTTAAAGGCAATAAAATAACCATTCATGACCCTGCCATAGGACTGAGAATTTTTTCTTTTGAGGAATTTTCTAATCACTTTACGGGTGTGGCTCTTGAGTTAACACCGTCACCAGAGTTTAAAGCAAAAAAATTAATCGCCAAAATCAATCTATCCGATTTTTGGCATAAAATTTCGGGTATAAAAAGAGTTTTAGTGCAAATTTTTATTTTATCAATGATAATTCAAGTCTTTGCAATTGCAGCGCCTTTTTACATGCAACTCGTGGTTGATGATGTCATCATTAACCGTGACTATGACCTGTTACTCATTTTAGCCTTTGGTTTTGGTTTTCTTAGTTTGGTTAGTATTTTTGTCACAACAGTTCGTTCCTTGATTATTCTCTATATGAACTCACAATTAAGCATACAAATTTCTGCAAATATATTTCGACATTTATTAAAGTTACCAATGGAGTTTTACATAAAGCGACATATTGGAGATGTTATTTCACGATTTGGTTCCCTTGAAAACATTAAAGAATTATTAACAACGGGCTTAATAGAAACAAGTGTTGATGGAATTATGGCAATTGGTTTGTTGGCTATGATTTTTATTTACAGTCCTGTTTTGGCTCTTATTGTGATTATCACAGTGCTGATTTATTTAATTATTCGTTTAGCCCTATACAAAAAATTTAGAATGTTAAATGAAGAAGTTATTGTCAAAGGAGCTAAACAACAAACCAATTTCATGGAAACCGTGAGAGCTATTCAAAGTGTTAAACTTTTTGGAAATGAAACACAGCGCCAAGCAGTGTGGCTCAACCACTATGCTGATACAATGAATTCGAGCATAAAAGTCAGTAAGTTAACTATTCATTATAATGTGATTAATTCTGTTCTTTTTGGTATAAGTGATATTATTATCGTCTATCTTGCTGCCAACCAGGTGATGAATAATTTAATGTCAATTGGGATGTTATTTGCTTTTATGTCTTATAAAATGCGTTTTACCAGTACCACATCTGCTTTGGTTGAAAAATATATTCAATTTAAAATGCTATCCCTACATTTAGAAAGACTGGGAGATATTGTTCTTACTGAACAAGAGAAAAGCTTACATGGAAGTATTGTATTTGATACCAACAATCAGATTGAATTAAGCTTACATAATATTTCTTTTCGTTATTCTCAGAGTGAGCCCTATATTTTGAAAGAATTAAATTTAAAGATAAAAAAGGGACAGTCAGTTGCAATTGTTGGCCCATCTGGTTGTGGGAAATCAACATTAATGAAAATAATGCTCGGATTGTTGCAACCTGAGACTGGTGAAGTATTGATTAATAATGAAGTGATTACAAAAGTTGGGCTAAGTAAATACAGGTCAATGATAGCTACTGTTATGCAAGATGACCAATTGCTTTCAGGAAGCATCTCTGACAATATTTGTTTCTTTGAACCTAATTTTGATATAAGCCGCATTCAAAAATGTGCAAAACAAGCTGCCATTGATAAAGATATAACTGCCATGCCAATGGGATATCATACCCTAATTGGAGATATGGGGAATAGTTTATCAGGTGGTCAAAAACAAAGGTTATTATTGGCGCGTGCCTTATATAGGAAGCCCAAAATATTATTTCTTGACGAAGCCACTTCTAGTTTAGATGTTACTCTAGAAAAGAAAGTAAATAATACAATTAAAAAGTTAAATATTACAAGAATTATTATTGCCCATAGACCAGAAACGATAGCCATGGCAGATAAAGTAATAAAATTAGAATGCCAAAGCACCCATTGAACAATCTTGTGATAGAATTTAAAAATCACTAAAAAAGGAAAAAACATGAAATTCTTTTATCTACTTCTTACTTTGCTATTTGGTTCCAATTCTTTTGCAGGTGGCACAACACTTGCTGATATAAATAAACTCACCCAAGAAATGGAAAATAAATACGCCATTAAATTTAAAGTCGATTCTATGCCTAAAACTGGCTGCTTAAATGAAATGAAGATTCTACTAAGCACCTGTCTTAATAGTGGGGTACAGCTCTGTCAGAAGTAAAAAGACAATGCAATTAAATTATTGATTCTAAAGTTAGAGACTTTTGCATAATTATAGTGACGAGTAAAAAATGATTAAATTCATCAGCTTTTCGCTAAAAATCTCGCCAATAACTGGTTATTACCTTCAATTTTTAACTCAATCTGGCAAATTTTCTCTATTTTTTCTTTCGCCATATAGTTATGCAAAGGTCTCAGTTATAATTAAACACCCTTTTTTGTGCATTATGTTACAATTTTATCCTTTTATTCACATTTTATTTCTATTATGAAAACTTTTATCTTCTCTTTCTTTATATTTGCACTTGTTTCTTGTTCAAAAGATGCAAACAAAGAAACTAATCAAGTAGATTACAAAAATCATGAACCCCAGTCCTTTGTAAAAGCGGCCCATTATTTTGCCAATAGCTGGGCAAAGACTTTCTGGGAAGAGTTTGAAGAAAGGCAAGTAGATAAGGATATGAAGCAAATCAAATCAGATGGGTTCAACACGGTGATTTTAGTTGTTCCTTGGGTGGGGTTTGAAGAAAATTTTCAAAACAAGGCAACCACTAGCAGTCCTGAAATGTATCGTCGCTTAGGGTTTATGCTCAACGCAATCAAGCATAACAAACTAAATTACATGCTAAGACTTGGATACCCTCATAGTTTTACACCGAATGCTGGTACCACTCTCATAGATGTTTGCACAAACATCTATGAGAGACCTCAACAAAAAGAAAAATGGATTCAGTACCTTAACAATATTAAAAGAACCGTCGAAGAATATTCTTCAAATTCCGTGGGTACTTTAGTATCGTGGGAAGACTTTTGGTGTCCCCATTTTGTCTTCCCTGGACTAAGTGAATTACGGCGTAAAGAACTTGCCAAAAACATGGGGTATGCACAATGGGTGATGAAAAAAGACTTAACATTATTAAAAGTGCTATATGGTAAAAACAACTTAACCATTGAAGATATTGCAGTACCAAAGAAAGATGAAATGTCTTACTTTTACTATATTGAATTTATAGATGATAGGTTTCGAGAAATTATTCTTAACTCGACTAAGTCTATCTTTCCCGATACGGCTATGGAAATTCGAATTGATAAAGACCCAGTAAAAAGCTCTTCTGGTGAATATATTTGGGTTGAGCATGATTTGTATTTTGATGAAGAAAATCATAAAGGCACTTATTGGGCTCCTTTTTGGGGTGCTGAAAATAAGGGAGAAAAACTAGATGTTAACACTGCGTTGTTTAATTTTGAATATTTTTTAAATTACATCACTAACAATGGACAGGCAACCAACCATATAATTGAACAGTTTAATTTTAAAGATAACACCCCTGGATTTTCTCACAATGCGATTCTTATCGAAAATCAGGTTGATGAGTTTTTATTAAAATCT
The DNA here is from genome assembly GCA_026990095.1 of Lysobacterales bacterium. Lineage (GTDB taxonomy): Bacteria > Pseudomonadota > Gammaproteobacteria > Xanthomonadales > Marinicellaceae > NORP309. The sequence goes on along the minus strand of JALSIL010000536.1, from coordinate 3,918 downwards.
ACTGCTTTATTAAAAAAATACTCACAAGGCTATGGCATCTGGACTTACCATGACTACGCTGATAATGGCTTATATAATTCTTCTTTCGAATTGGGATTAAAAGGATGGAAACATTCAAATGTGGGGATTATAGGTGACCAAAGAGACCAACAAATTCAGATGCAGCCTAAAGGTTGGATTAGTCAAACTTATAATGCATTTAATCGATTCTTATCACCCAATAGTTACAAAACATTACAACTCTGTATTAACACTTCAAAAGAAGGAGAAGTTGGTGTTTACTCTAATGAACTTTTAGTTGCAAAAATCAACTTGTCCTTAGGCGAAAAATGTTATCCGATAGCAGCCGAAAACCTTACACAAGTTGAAAATACTTTTAAAATTGTTGCAATCTCTGCTGTAATTATTGATGAACTTAAACTGTATGGGTTTGTACAAAAACTAGGTTTATACGATGAACACGGTAAGGAGTTGGAGCATATTGAGTCTATTCGGTTAATGAACAAGACCCTATAAAGGAAAATGAAATTTTTATACAATATCCTGCTAAGAAACATCGTATATATTGTGTTTATCGGATTCTATGCACTGTATATTACATGGGCGAAAATGCAAACCCCCATAAACCCCATGATAGAATTTATTGTTCAAGGAGATGGTATTCTCAATTATATTGGGCAAATATATTGTAGAAATCAAAAACACAGCTATCGGCAATCAAATAGTGCCTATTTTCACTATTCAGAAAAACTTTTAATTGCACCTAACACCTATAAGGTTAGAGTAGAAATCCCTTGTAAAAAAGATGTTACACGCTTGCGTTTTGACCCAATGATTTCAGAGGGTTCTCTGTATATAAAATCATTTAGGGTTCATTCAAATATTTGGCAAGAAGTTGATTTACAACAACTCACTGACACAATAAAGCCATTAAGTAATATTGAGAAAATCACTTATTCAAAGCAAGGAATTAATATAATAAGTAATGGACTCGACCCTTATGTAGAATTAACTGATGATTTGCAAAGCTATTTAATTCCAAAATCCAAGCATTACCACAAATTGTTTTTTAAGTACTTCATAAACACTTACTTTTCAGTAATGCTTTTATTGTTTTTAGTTAATAAAATTTTAAATAAAGGCCCAAAAATTGTAAATACTTATAATTCAATAAAATCTAGTGTTGATAATAATATACTTAAAGGCATAAATTTTGTTTCTGCTCTTTTTAAAAGACCTGTCACCATCAATTTTTTGATTATAACCATTTGTTTCATCTTGTTTACTATTGCTAATTTAATCTTTTACAACCACCTGTTTGCTGTTTCTTCTTTTCAATCTTTGCTAGTGCTTTTTGCTTTCACCTTACTCTACTGTACACTTATATTGGTCTATACTTTTTTTCTTGGACTAGCAAATCGCCGATTATACTTTAGAATATTATTTGGTTTTTTTCTCTTGCTAACAGGGGTTGTTTTTCTTGCAGACATGGCACTTTTTACACTCAATGGTATGCATGTTAATCATGGAATCACGATGCTTTTTAGTGGGGGAATCACTAATTTTATCAAAAACTTGGCATTTACAAAGCTGTCATGGTTTGAAATCAATATATACTTAGGTTTAATTGTATTAGGTATAATTTTTTGTTGGGCAGCTGTTTGGTTTATTGAAAAAAGACTGAAAAGATTTAATTTCAAAACCAGCTTTGCCAAGATGGTATTAGTATCACTACTTTGTTACTTTACATTTTATTTAATTCAAAAAACAAGTTTCAGTCAGCTATTGCCAAACAAACTAGATAGTATTGAAACGAACCATGCCTTTTATTTTTCTCTAGTTCAACACAATAATTACATCTTATCGTATGCAGTTAAAACCAAACCATTTAAAAATAAGAAAATACCCAATGGCCTTATTGCTGCAACTGGTCAAGATTTGCCAAGCAAGGTGTTCATATTTATATTTGAATCACTGCGTGAAGATATGGTGAATGATGAAGTTATGCCAAACTTAAATGAGTTTAAAAGTCAATCGTGGCACTTTGCTCGTGCCATATCTTCAGGGAACGCAACCCATTATGGCTGGTACTCAATCGTTAACAGTAAAAACCCTTATTATTGGGAAAGATATAATAATTTAAAAGACAAACAGGGCTCAAAGTTTTTAAAGGCATTTAAGGATTTAGGGTACAAAATCAACGTTTATACGGCAAAAGATTTATCCTACTTGAATTCTGATAAGGTGATGTTTGGAGAAAAGTTAGACTTGCCAACTTATATCTCTGACCACCCCAAATTAACACCCCAAGAACACGATAAAAGGGTTATAAATAAACTCATCAATGATTTGCATGTAAAATCAAATAATCAAAGCTTAAATTTGATATTTTTAGATTCATCACATTATCCCTATCGTTGGATTTCTTCAGATATTGATGAAATTAAGCCCTATGTTGGAACCCCCAATAAAGGCGTAAACTTAACTAAAGCTAAACAACTTATTAAAGAAAAAAAGGCTTTAATATTTAACCGGTATAAAAACGCTAACAAATTTTCGGACAAACTATTTGGCCAAGTAGTTCACACAATAAACTCATCGCAATACTCTGAAAATTCTATAATTATAGCCGTAGGCGATCATGGGCAGCAGTTTTTGGAACATAATTATCTTTTACATGGCTATACTCTTTTTAGTGAAGATATTCATATTCCCTTCTATATTAAAGGCCCTAAAACCAAAACAGGTCTTGATCCGCAAACTGCGACGCAAGTTGATATTTTCCCGACACTTGTTGATATGCTAAATATTAATTTACCAAACAATATATCTGATGGTGTTTCTTTACTAAAAGGCAAACAGAAATATGGCTTAAGTGCCGCAGCTGGAATGCAAAATACGCCATACGGTTTTGTTGTGGAAAATTCCCGATATAAGTTGTTTTTTCACATAGAAAAGAATAATCCAATTAATTCAAGTAAACTCTACGTCGACTCTATTTTTACTTTCGATGATAAAGTTTATCAATTAAAAAATTCAACTAAAGAGGCTTATCAAGAGTTTATCAAAAAAGAGTTTCCTGGGTTTCCGTACTCTTTAAACTTCATCGAGTAATTTAAGAAAAAATATTACGGCAATTTAGTTAAACGACTTTACCTTCACATTTTTTAAACGCACCGGCACAGCAACTGAACACACATCGATGTAATTATGCTGGTATAAAAACCATTCGCCATTGCGGTTTTTACGTGATTTTATAATGGCTTTAAAACTTGCTGAGTTGGTTTTCATGGTTTGTAATGCCATGCGGTCTTCGAGCTTTAAATCACTGGCAACTTTTATACTGATAATTTTATTTTTGCCTTTCATGCTAACTGAGCCCTTAAGATTTGAGCTGCGCTGGAGGTGCTGAATGTACTCCATGCCAGTGATGACACGCCCAAAGACGGTGGTGTTTTTATCCAAATAACGTTGTGCCGAACCAATGACAATATACAATTCCGTACCACCACTATTTGCAGAATTACCACGCCCCATTGCCATTGTTCCATAACAATGCGTCATCCAGTATTCACCCTTTTGTTTATCATAAGCTGCGGCAAAGCCATCAACGAAACCCGTTTGTGGAGCATAGCCATCAATTAAGCCGATGGCGGTAAAATCCAACGGTTTGTTGGGTTTAACGGTGAACTCGGCATCAATGGTGAGTTTGCCATTTTTAGGTTTGGCAATTTTTTCAGGCTCGGCAGGACCTCCTTGTGCCACAAAGCCATCAACGACTCGGTAAAAACTGGTGTTATCAAACACGCCTTCGCGTACCAGTTTTTTGGTGTTGTCCACATGATTTGGTGCAAATTCCGGTGCTAATTTGACCACTACTACACCTGTTTCTAGGGTAATGTATAAGGTATCTTCAGG
>JALSIL010000535.1 GCA_026990095.1 Lysobacterales bacterium | reverse complement strand
GCCTCAGGCTTTTTAACCAGTTCACCTAAATAGGCCAAATCATCACTTTTGCGTTGTTCAGGGCTTAAATATTCAGGAAAATTTGCTAGTATTCGACTGGATAATGAAATATCCTTGGTATCAATATTTATATTAGCAGTGGCTGTGAATTTTTCTACAATAGGTAAAAATGAGCCTGTGGCTAATGCAGGTGCTTCATCGGTTAAGGTGTAAATAATAGTTGGCTTTGTCATGTTTAACTCCTGAGTGAATAACTGGAATTATCTCCCAGTTTGAGAATGACAATATTATAATGGATTTAGACTGAGTTTAACAGGGAATAAATCATAAGAAAGTGGCAAATTTTAATAGCTCAGTGCACCGCCGCTTTAAAAGGACATTGTTTGACAATATCGGCTTCGACCTGAAGCAATTGTTCGAGTCGTGCTGTGACCGTTTTTCGGTTGTAATATTGATGTGCTAATGAAATAAACAACTCATAATGACGGTATTCAGCAGCGGCTAATCGTTGGTAAAAATCCTTTATTTTTGGTTCCGTCAATGCCTCACCAACCAAGCCAAATCGTTCGGCACCCCGTTTTTCAACAATACTAAACATCAGCAACCGATCAAGTAAATAATGTTTCGGGTCTTTGCGTATGGCTTTCATAAAAGAGCCAATATAGAAATTGGTTTTATCAGGAATTTGCTGCAACCCTCTTTTGAGCATTATTTTAATCACTTCACGAAAATGTGCCATTTCTTCCATGGCTAAATCAATCATTTCACGAACAATATCGTCTTTGTCAGGATAATGCACCACCATCGACATGGCTAAAGTCGAAGCTTTACGTTCATTGGCAGCGTGGTCGATCAAGAACGCATCAAAATTCGACATAACGGCTTTTATCCAGCGGGGATCGGTTTTACATTTTAAGTCGTATGAATACATTTATTCTCTAAATAGTTTTATAAGTTTAATTTACCCAACAAGGATAGTCTTTTTGTAAGGTGGGTTTACCCACCATGGATAATAATCGAAGCCTCATTGTTGCACTCAACATCTTTGGTGGGTAAACCCACCTTACAGGAAGAATTTCATCCGTAATCAACACTTTCAGTAAAATCACACCAATTTCTTTCATAATATCCCTTTGCTACAAATTTTGAAAATGAAGAGTATTGCCAGTCTTTAGCTGCATTAGCATAGCCATGTTTTACTGGATTATAGTGAATATAATCGGTAATGTGATTGAGTTCTTCTTGGTTTATTATTGTGTGTTCATAAAAGCGCCTATGCCATACTCCACTCTCACCCTTTTTAATTTTACTTGGTGATAAATCTTTAGCTAATTGTTGCCGCACCTCTTCATTTAATGACTTTGTAAAATTTCTTTTAATGCAAGCTATGATTGTAGGATACTGTTTAGAAATTTCAGGCAATACAATCATGTGAAAATGATCAGGCATAATTGAAATTGCATATAATTCAAACGAGTATTGCTTTTTAGCTACTTTTAAAGCATTTCTAAACTCATCAATATAATCAGTTAATAAAGATAGCTTCCTATCATTAATCAACACCGTCAAAAAATAATAGTGCCCATCCAAAAAGACTCTTTTATAATTTGACATGTTTTCTAATGTAAGGTGGGTTTACCCACCATGGATAATAATCGAAGCCTCATAATTTCACTAGACATTTTTGGTGGGTAAACCCACCTTACAATGCATGGCGTTCTGCGATAAGTTTCTTAATTTCTCCAATCGCCTTACCAGGATTTAAACCTTTTGGACAGGTATTGGTGCAGTTCATAATCGTATGGCACCTGAATACTTTGAATGGATCTTCTAAGTCTTCTAAACGTTCACCTGTATACTCATCGCGTGAATCGGCTAAGAAACGGTAGGACTGCAATAAAACCGCAGGACCTAAATACCTGTCTCCGTTCCACCAATAACTTGGGCACGATGTCTGACAACACGCACATAAAATACATTCATACAATCCATCAAGTTTTTCGCGGTCTTCGATTGACTGTAAACGTTCTGCATCGGGTAATGGCACCGAGTCTGTTTGCATCCACGGTTGTACCGATGCGTATTGTGCGTAAAAATGGGTTAAATCTGGCACTAAATCTTTGATAACATCCATATGTGGCAATGGGTAAATCGCAACAGTATCGTTGCAGTCTTTCATTGATTTGGTGCATGCCAAAGTATTGGTTCCATCAATATTCATTGCACAACTGCCACAAATACCTTCTCGGCAAGAACGGCGGTAAGTAAGCGTGGTATCAATTTCGTTTTTGACCTTATTTAAGGCATCAAGCACCATTGGTCCGCAATTATCCATATCAATTTCGTAGGTATCGGTACGTGGATTTTCACCCGTATCAGGGTCCCAACGGTAAACTTTTAGTTTGCGAATATTGGTTGCACCCTCAGCTTTAACGTATTTGCCTTTGGTGATTTTTGAGTTTTTTGGTAAGCTAAATTCTGCCATTTTAATACACCCTTTTTGCTGGTGGAATAACTTCACATTCATCAGTTAAGGTATTCATGTGAACTGGACGGTATTTGAATGAAACCTTATTTGTTTCTTTATCAAAATAACTTAAGGTATGTTTCATCCAATTTTCATCGTCTCTTTCGGGAAAATCTTCACGAGCATGAGCACCACGTGATTCTTTGCGTGCTTCGGCTCCAAAGATGGTCACTTTGGCTTGTGCCATTAAATTACGTAACTCTAAAGCTTCAATTAAATCGGTATTCCAAATCATGGAGCGATCGGTTAATTTAAGATTTTGGTATTTTTCAACAATTTTGGAAACTTTTTCGCAGCCTTCGCTTAAGATTTCACCCGTTCTAAACACCAATGCGTGTTTTTGCATGGTTTGTTGCAACTCTAAACGCAAATCTGCACAGGTTTTATCACCATCTGCTTGGCGAATTTTATCAAAATCTGTCATGATTTTTTCAACCGCATCATCTGGCAAATCTTTGTGTTTAGTTCCTGGCTTAATTTTATCTGCTACACGGTGTGCAACTGCACGTCCAAAAACAACAATATCAAGTAAGGAATTTGAGCCCAGTCTATTGGCTCCATGCACCGAAACACACGCTGCTTCGCCAATGGCATAAAGACCAGTAACGACTTTATCAGGATCATCGCCAACCTTATTAACCACTTCACCGTGGTAGTTGGTTGGTATTCCTCCCATATTATAATGAGCCGTTGGTATCACTGGGATGGGTTCTTTACTGACATCCACACCAGCGAATATTTCGGCTGATTCGGCAATACCGGGTAAACGCTTATTAATTACATCAGCACCTAAATGCTCTAAATGCAAGTAAATATGATCGCCTTTTTCACCCACACCACGCCCTTCGTTTATCTCTAAGGTCATGGCACGAGAGACCACATCACGTGAAGCTAAATCTTTTGCTGAAGGTGCGTATCTTTCCATAAAGCGTTCGCCTTCGGAATTGGTTAAAAAGCCGCCTTCGCCACGGCAGCCTTCGGTAATCAAACAACCTGCACCGTAAATACCTGTTGGGTGAAATTGGACAAATTCCATATCTTGCAGAGCCAAGCCTGCACGCAAGACCATACCATTACCATCGCCAGTACAGGTATGAGCGGATGTACAAGAGAAATAAGTACGACCGTATCCGCCTGTGGCTAAGATGATGGCATGTCCTCTAAATAAATGAACAGAACCATCAGACATATCAATAGCAATAACGCCTTTACATTCGCCATTTTCCATCACTAAGTCAACAGCAAAGTATTCAATAAAGAAATTGGCATCGTGTTTGAGTGATTGTTGGTATAGGGTATGCAATATCGCATGACCAGTTCTATCGGCTGCTGCACATGTTCTTTGAGCTGGTGCCCCTTTGCCAAATTCGGTAGTCATGCCACCAAATGGACGTTGGTAAATTTTACCTTCTTCTGTTCGTGAAAAGGGTACGCCTTGGTGTTCGAGTTCAATTACTGCTGGTACGGCTTCGCGACACATGTATTCAATCGCATCTTGATCACCCAACCAATCCGAGCCTTTAATGGTGTCATACATATGCCAACGCCAATCGTCTTTGCCCATATTGCCTAAGGATGCACTCATGCCACCTTGTGCGGCGACTGTGTGCGAACGTGTTGGGAAAACCTTAGTGACACATGCCACGGATAAACCTTCTGCTGCTAAACCCATGGTTGCACGCAAGCCCGCTCCACCTGCTCCAACCACGACTGCATCAAACTTATGTTCGATAATTTTATAGCCTTTAATATTTTTTGATTCTGACATAATGCTAATCCTATGAAACCAGTTTGAATAATGAGAAAAATGTTGCCACAATCATGACAAACATGGCGAATTTGACAAGTATTAATAAAGTCAATGCCATGGCTTTACAACGTACATAATCTTCGATAATCACTTGCAACCCCAAGCTTGCATGATAAACAACAGTAACTGTCCATAATGCCATTAATAGTGCCGGAATTGGATTGTGTAACCATTGCATTAAAGCATCTGGAGAAAGTGACTCCATCGTCATTAAACTGACGACAAACCAAACCCCAAGCGGAATCATTAACACCGCAGATAATCGCTGCATCCACCAATGACTAAACCCGTGTTTGGCAGTTCCCAAACCCTTGACTCTTTTTGTCTCTGTTCTGAATTGCATCTTATCCTCCCACGACCCATGTAATGGCTGTCATAAGAGTTGCAATAACAAGAACAATAACACCAGAACGATTGATTTGTTCAATTTCAAAGCCTTTGCCCACATCCCAAAAAAGGTGACGAATACCGTTACAAAAATGATAAAAAAAGGCAAAAGTAAAAGCAATTAAAATAACTTTTCCGAAACCAGATGAAAAGAATGCATGAAGTGCGACTGCCGTTTCAGACAGATAAGCTAGGCTAAACAACCAAAACACTAAAACAACTGCACCAAAGGACAACCCTAAGCCAGTTAATCGATGAAATATGGAAAGCTTGGCAGATAAAGGCATTTTATATACCTGAATATGCGGCGACAAAGGTCTATTTGATGTGTTCATTAACAACCCCTTTAAAGTTTTATAAGGTTCGAGTGTAGCGAAATGCACCCAATTATAATAAATAATCGTGTTATTTATTTGCAGTTCTAATTATAATAGATTTCCATAAATTCAGTAAGGTATTTTTTCATGAGTACACAAGATAATACTAAAACTTTAACATCCATCAATTCTTTGTGTTCACTGCTTGAATTTTCAGGTGATGGGGTGATTGGCTTTTTAAATAACTTATTAATCTCAGATTTAGACACTTTTCATAAAAACAAACTTTACTACTCCGCTTTATGCAACCCAAAAGGACGCATTATTTCATCTGTTTTCCTCTGCATAAAAAATGAAAATTCTGTTTTTCTCATTTGCCCTCGCAACATGGCATCTGAATTGTTACAGTTTTTTACCCTACGCAAGTTTCGCCTTAAATTTACCCTTACAGAATCCAACTCATTCCTGCTGCCTAAAGACCAACTTTCAAAAATACTACTAACGCAATCAGTCAATGACTTTTACCAAAAGCTTTTCCAGTATAACTTACCATGGATTGATAAAAATAATACAGAAAAATTCATCCCTCAACACGTAAATCTCGACCAACACAAAGACATTATGAGCTTTACAAAAGGCTGTTACCCAGGTCAGGAGATTATTGCACGCCTAAAATACCTTGGTAAAATTAAAAAATCCATGAAAATTGTTAAATCAAATTCAAAAACTGAACTTGAACAAAATTACAAACTGATTTCCCCTGTCATTACTTTTTCCCCTAATCATTTTCAAGCGCAAGCACTCGTTGACATTTTTTAATACCCGTCGTTATGACGAGCTACGAACTCAACTCAAATTATCGGTTTTACAGAATACATACCACATTTTTATTGAAACCAATTACAGGGTATGGTATAAAAATGAATAGCCAACAAAGAGAGGAAAAATCAATCATTAATAAAATGATTCACACCTAAATATGATAAAAATAAAAAAACTTAGCACCGTTCTTATAACCTTGTTATTTACAACACCTCTTGTTGCAAAAAAATTCACTTTAGTTATTGAACCTTCTTATCCTATAAATCAAGCTAAGGAAATCTACCAACCCTTTAAAAGCTGGTTGAGCAAAGAAACAGGTTACGATTTAGAGCTCATTATCGATAAAAACTACTACACCTATTGGTATAAAGCTCAAAAAGATGACTTGCCCGACTTCACTTTAGATGCGCCACATATTGCCGCTTATCGAATGAATTTTAAAAATTACACCGCTCTTGCCACAACCATTGAACCACTTTCATTTCACCTTATTTCACTGCAAGAACCTGCAAAAGATGAAAGCGTGCAGGATTTCATGGTTAGCAAAAAGATAGTGATGCTTCCCAGCCCAAGTTTAGCGACCATTTATTTTAAACAATGGTTTACGGATCTTTTTGAGGCACCAATGAAAGACATTTCTGCACTCTCTTGGCAAGAATGTGTTGAAATTGTGTTTGATGGCGGTGCACAAGCTGCTATTGTGCCAAACTGGATGTACAACCTTTACCCTAATTTCAGTTCTCTTATTGAGAGTAAAAAAATCCCAGGAGTCACTTTCACCGCCTCACCAAACGTTCCTAAGGAGGTTGTGGATAAGTTTCATTCGGTATTATTATCCATGAAAGATAAAGACTCTGCCTATAATGTTTTGGTAGAACTCAACACAGAAGGTTTCAAACAACCCAACCCTTCAGATTTTCAGGAACTCACTGACTTATTGCCAATCAGATAACCGTTCTAATGCAAAATAAAATCCTTTGAATTATTTTACAATTTATCATGTATTTTTTTTTGCTTTGGTTATAATATCCTGTTTATAAAAATTACAAAACTCACATGACTCACGAACAACAATCCAATCACGAACGCAGACAGTTTGAACGATTGGCTTTTGTAAGAAAGACTACTTTATTTTCTGGTAGTAGTGCTTGGACATGTGAAATGATTGACATCTCATTAAAAGGAGTCTTATTTACCAAACCAAGTGACTGGCTTGGAAACATCAAAGACATATTTCGCCTAACAATTTCACTCGCAAATTCTCCAAGCATCAGCATGAGCATCGAAATAGCCCATATTGACGACAAAACAATTGGAGCCAAGTGGAAAAAAATAGATGTCGATAGCTTTATAAGTCTTAAGCGCATCTTAGAACTCAACACCACGGACAGGCACAGGTTAACAAAAGAAATGACCTTTCTTGAATCCAAGTAAAACCGAGCCAAAACTAAGGTAATGCCGCGATATAACACACCCATCCAGCATCCGCTGTTCCAATTTTAGACACTTCAAAAACCCCATCGCCTTCGCCACTTTTTTCATCCGTTCCTTCCCAATAAACATCCACTTGAGAAAAACCTGCCTCTAATAACATTTCTTGTAACTCAGGCAATGTCCACAAACGCCAATAATAGTCAAAGGCTTTATTGTATTCAACGCCATCATCGGTTTTGAAATGAATATAACATTGCATTTGTGAATTAATCGGATTGAAACTGGCTTGCTCCCAAATATAAGTAAAGCCTTCGCATTGACGTTCTTCGGTTAATACTTTTGCCGCTTCATACCCACCAAAAGCATCCAAAAAGAAAACTCCCGTTTCTTCTAAAGAGTTTTTTACTGATTTAAAGTAGTCAATCATTGCAACTCTCTCCATAAACAAAAAATAACTGAAGTTCATGGCTAAAACAATATCCATATCATGAATACCTGATTCTCGAACATCGGCTTTAACAAAACTAAGATTAACCTTATTTTGCAAATGTGGCAAAACATTCTCTCGACCCCAGTCCAGAACACGTTTATCAAAATCCACTGCCCACGCTCGATTGAGAGGGTTTCTATCCACCCACTCACCAGAGGTTTGCCCTGTACCTGAAAAGTCCTCACGTAAATACCTTGCTTCGTTTCCACGAATGGCTTTATATGTGGCCTCTACAAAATCAATTTCAGCCTCTACGCACTGAACAGCCTCTTGGTACATTTTATAAATGTCGTGTTTTTTCATGCAACAATAAGCTTATTGTGCATCTAAATAACGTTCCGCATCCAATGCTGCCATACAACCCGTACCAGCAGAAGTAATGGCTTGACGATAAATGTGGTCACTGACATCACCAGCCGCATAAACACCTTCAATAGAGGTTTGCGTAGCGTTGCCGCTTTGACCTGTTTGCACTTTAAGATAACCGTGATTCATTTCTAACTGCCCTTCAAATATCTTAGTGTTTGGCGAATGCCCAATAGCGATAAAGACACCGTGCACATCAATCTTACGAATTGCACCCGTATTTTTATCCTTAACATTAATGCCCGTAACACCCATATTATCACCTAATACTTCATCTAAGTTGTTATTCCAGACAAATTCAATATTACCGTTTTTGGCTTTTTCTTTGATGCGGTCAATAAGAATTTTTTCAGAACGCAACTCATCACGTCTGTGCACAAGGTAAACTTTTGAAGCGATATTAGATAAATACAACGCCTCTTCAACAGCGGTATTGCCACCACCAATAACTGCCACTTCTTTATCGCGGTAAAAGAACCCATCGCAAGTCGCACAAGCCGATACGCCTTTACCCTTGAAAGCTTCTTCGGACTCAAGCCCAAGGTATTTAGCACTGGCACCCGTTGCGATAATCAAAGCATCGCACGAATAAGTTGCCGAATCACCCTTTAAGATAAAAGGTTTTTGCTTTAAATCCACCTCATTAATGTAGTCATGAACCATCTGTGTATCAAACTTTTCCGCATGCTTCAACATGCGAGCCATTAAATCAGGCCCCTGCATATCATCAGGATCACCTGGCCAATTTTCCACTTCGGTGGTTGTCATTAATTGCCCGCCTTGTTCAATACCTGTAATAACAACGGGGTTTAAGTTTGCTCGTGCAGCATAAATGGCTGCGGTATAACCCGCAGGTCCAGAACCAATAATGATTAGTTTATGGTGAATTGTTTCGCTCATAATATTCTCTATAAATTTATAATGTGCCTATTTTAACAAAGATTTGAGATAATGCTATTAGGGAATTTTGATTGTTATAATAGATTGAATGAATTAACTACTTTCTTCACTCACTGCACTTGTAGATATTAACACAGTGGCATAATACCGTAATTCAGGACTAACAACTTGTCCAGCGGTACTGAAAAAATAAATATCACCAAGGTAACCCCGAATTAAGCAGGCTGTTATTTCTTCTATTCCTTTAATTGTTAATAGAGACCTTTATGCACTTCTGTTTTAGGTTTGTGCAGTATTTTTTTAGATTACCCACTGTTCCACTAAATTAGACTGGATCAAATTTGAACGCCGAAGGCGGCACGCAGTGGGATTTACAGAGCCGTAAAGGCTCTTCACCGCTTATGTGAGTAAAAAAGCCCAAGATGTAGCTGATGCAATTAAACGGCTATTGATGCCAATCAAAGACTATGTTCTTACATTCACTTTTGATAACGGCAAGGAGTTTACAACACATGAACAAATT
>JALSIL010000534.1 GCA_026990095.1 Lysobacterales bacterium | reverse complement strand
TTATGTTTTTTTGCGAATTTATAATGAATAAATATCTGATGCGTTTCAACTCTTTTTAACAGATTTGAAGATATTTTTATCCACTAATTATTTAGAAGACCCTTTTTAAAAACAGTTTTGCAGTTGCTTTCAAGAAAAGTGGGTAATTATGCAAAGGTCTCGAATATAATTTATCCCAGTACTATAAACCACACTCACCTCAAGATTTTTTGTATACCCAAATGCCGATATAGAAACGCGAGTTATAGGCTTTAGGCTTTTGGGTCGTCTTTTAAAAAGCACATTTCTCTTCCTGCTGGTGAGATATAGACTAATAAATACCCCGCACATTTCAAAGCATTTACAGAGCCTATCGTTTCTTTCTTGTTAATTCCTTCAAAACGATGGTGATATTCCATCATTATGATTCTTGGTCTAATCGATGATTCAAGTAAATTATTTATTACACCATATTCAGCACCCTCTATATCCATTTTTATTATATCAACATGCTTATGATTGAGTTTTTTCATAATGCTATCAATTGTAAGTGCTTCTACTTTAACCCCGTCGCTTCTTTCCTTGTTTTGCGTGTGGAAGCTATACATTTTTTTTGATGCCCTGCCTTTTTTGTTTAATAAAGGGTACAAATAAAAGTGTCCATTTCTATCAGAAACAGCGTGTGGATGAAATTGAAGGCAATGTCCTATATCTTGTTTTTTAATCCAATCTACCGAATAAGGGGTAGGATCAAAGGCATTAATTGATATGTTTTTGTTTTTATAAATTTCTTTTTCAAAATCTATGTCATCACAAATACCAAAAGAATACATTACATCACCTGAGTGCACGTGCTCTAAAGGCACCCCCCAATCTCCAAAAGTTGTAATATTTAGTTTTAGGTCAATTTTAAATTTAGGTTCTCGCCCATACCATTGCCTTATTTTTAATTTTGCAGATTGAAAAAAGTTACTTTTTTCAAATTTTTTCCATAGGTTTTTAGTCATATATATTCTGGCTCTATTTTCAATGCTATTTAGCTTTTATTGTAATAATATTTTATAGTATTTAACGCTACCTGTTGTTTTATTTTTAGTTCATCAAAAGAAAAAAAAGGGGCAAAAGTTATTGCTATAAACAATTCAGGAAAGTACCTTAAAAAAATAAAAAAATGGGCAATATATTTGCTTATGCCTGTGAAATATTTACTTACATAAGTATGTTTTGAGCGTATAAGAGAAGATTTACTGTTAATGCGATCTCTTTTTCTGCTAGTGCTTGATTTTCCATGGTGATGTATCCATGTTGTCTTGGACGTAAACCCCACCTTCATTGATTTTTCTTTGGCAGCTTTACCTAAATCAACATCTTCCATATACATAAAATAATCTTCGTTCCATAACCCAATTTTCTGCAAGTCATGCCTAGAAACCAATATAACAGCACCTGTAACCCAGTCAGAGTAAATAATGCTATTTTTATTTATAAAACTTTTAATACTTTGCTTTTTTAAAACCCTTCCAAGGATTGGTAACATGTGTGAAATCTTTGGAAATACACCACCAACTTTTTGTAACTTGCCTACCCTATTTGATAATTGGCATCCTAATAAGTTAATATCATTGCTTAAATACTGGTTATAAAGTTCTTGAATGCCATTTTTAGGAATTACAATGTCAGGGTTACAAAACAGGATAAATTCTTCAGTAGACTCACGAACACCAATATTACATGCTTTTGAAAACCCTACGTTTTCATGGTTTTCTATCAATTTAATTTCAAAACTTAAATTTTTATATTTCGATACGTGTTTTTTAATGCTCTTAACTGAAGCATTATCAACAATAACAAGCTTAGATGGAGGTGTTGTTTGGCTGATTATAGAGTCAATACAGTTTTGTAGATATTTCCAGCAATTATAATGGACAATTACAATACAAAGGTTAATATTTGGCATAATTTAAGTGGCTGCATGGTTGGAATATTGAACTGTTTTCATAATTAAAAAGGTGGTTTTGCTTATTACTCATAAATTTGGCACTTTACAAATTATACAGTGTACAACTGTAATTTTAAATAACTTTATAATCAAGGAGCACAACTGTGTTGGTTTATTTCAGCTAATTTCTTACAATCGAAGAGGCAGGAGAATTTACTTTGGTTGGATTGTCAGTTTTAACCAGTGCTTCTCAGGAATGGTTTGAGTGGGATAAATCCCACTTACCATTTAATTCTCAAAAGTTATGCAAAGGTCTCTTTTATTCAGCATTTAGCTATCCTCAAATTTTTTGAGGTATTCACAAGCCTTGGCTAAGCCGGTTGTGGCGTATTGACCAACATAAGTTGAAATCTCCGTGTTGTGTGCGACTTTATTAAATTCATTATAACTGACGAAAGCCAGCTAGAATGATAAAATCTGTTAACAAGTATTACGTGGTGCGTTATCATAGCGTTTTTAACTATTATTGGATTTTATTGCCGTGAGAACTTCTCAATTTCACCTACAAACTCGCAAAGAAACGCCTGCTGATGCAGAACTTGTCAGCCACCGTTTAATGATTAGAACTGGTATGTTGAGCCGTTTAGGTTCTGGTTTGTACACTTGGACACCGTTGGGCTTGCGGGTTTTACGCAACATCGAAAAAATTGTTCGCCAAGAAATGGATAAAGCAGGGTGTTTGGAAATGATTATGCCAACGATTCAACCCGCAGAATTGTGGCAAGAAACGGGTCGCTGGGATAAGTACGGTGCTTTATTGTTAAAAATTAAAGACCGTGCGGGTCGTGATTTTTGTTTTGGCCCCACTCATGAGGAAGTAATTACCGATTTTGCTCGTAAGGAAATAAAATCATATAAGCAATTACCCATTACATTTTACCAAATTCAAACCAAATTTCGCGATGAAATTCGTCCGCGTTTTGGAGTTATGCGTGCACGTGAGTTTTTGATGAAGGATGCTTATTCTTTTCATTTAAGCACTGATTGTTTAAAAGAAACGTATGCAAATATTCACCAAGCTTACTGCAATATCTTTGAACGTATTGGTTTAACATTTCGACCAGTTGAAGCCGACTCTGGTGAAATAGGTGGCACTGGTTCGCACGAATTTCATGCTTTGGCGGATTCGGGCGAAGATGCGATTGCCTATTCTACGGAAAGTGATTATGCAGCAAATATAGAAAAGTGTGAAGTTTTAGCACCAAAAACCCCACGAAAAGAAGCGACTCAAGAGTTAGCAGTTGTTGATACTCCCAATAAAAAATCCATTCAAGAAGTGGCTGACTTTTTAAGTGTATCGCCGAAGAAAATAATAAAAACACTCTTGGTTGAAGGTGTTGATGGTCCAGTTGCTTTAGTGCTTCGTGGTGATCACGACTTAAATGAAATAAAAGCAGCCAATCTTCCCCAAGTAATCAAACCGTTTGCCCTGCTTGATGATGAAGCGATTGTTAAGTTAGCTGGTTGTGATGCTGGCTCAATTGGTGTTAAGGACTTAAATTGTGAAATTATTGTTGATCGAGCGGTTGTGGTCATGAGTGATTTTGTTACGGGTGCAAATGAAAATGATAAACATTTAACAGGTGTCAACTGGGAGAGAGATGCCACTTATAGTCGCGTGGCTGATTTACGCAATGCAAAAGCAGGTGATAAATCGCCTGACGGCAAAGGCACCATAAAAATTGCACGTGGCATAGAAGTGGGTCATATTTTTCAATTGGGTGATGCCTATACAAAATCGATGAATGCCGTGGTTTTAAACGAACAGGGCAAAGCGCAAACCATGATAATGGGCTGTTATGGCATTGGTGTGTCGCGTGTGGTGGCTGCTGTCATCGAACAAAGTCATGATGAAAAGGGGATTATTTGGCCGCAACAAATTGCACCATTTACGGTGGCAATTTTGCCCATGAACATGGCAAAATCTGAGCGCGTTAAACAAGTGGCAAATGATTTATACAACGAACTAAAACAAGCGGGAGTTGCCGTCATTATTGATGACAGAAAAATTCGCCCAGGGGTTATGTTTGCGGATGCTGAACTGATTGGAACACCGCATCAAATTACAATAGGCGATAGAGCTTTAGATGATGGCGAGGTGGAATACAAATCACGCAAAGAAATGAAAAATATTCGCATTAAACAAGAGAGTGTTGTTTGCCATTTAATGGGGTTGCTAAACTCTTAAATCTTAATTGCTTTAGGGCATGGTCTTTAATCGTGCTCTGCAAACCTTTTACTTGCTGCAATTGTTAACAATTGTTAACAAGCCTATTTAAAAAGTTTTAAACTGCTATAATTTCGAACTTTAAAATAAAAAGAGTATTCCGATGCTCACTTATAGACAATGGATAAGCTATAATGGCAAAGGTTTTCAATCATAAAAATAATATAATTCTTATCTCTATATTGACGTGGAGTATTCTAGTAGGCGTTAGCTTTTATATTTTTCCTCGCTTCTCAAATATCAATTATTACAATCTTGTTCTTGAATTTATAATTTCTTGCGTCGCTTTGTATTTGTTGTATTCCATTCAGCCGTTTAAAAAAATGACCTTTTATAAGCCTTTGGCAATTGGTTACTATTTACTTTTTGTCTCTTACTTTGTTGATTCCATTGACCAAATCTTTATTCACAGTATTGGTTATACGGTCGTTATGGAAAAAATCACCCTTATTGCTTCATTTGTATTTATATATTTTGGAACAAAAAAATGGATGCAAAATTACCAAGAAATGGCTTTAACTGATGATTTGACGCAATTGCCCAATAGAAAACTTATTAGGCAAATCATGAATAATTTAATCAAATCCTGCAAGAAAAAACCTTCTGTCTTTTCTTTGGTTATTATTGATATTGATTTTTTTAAGCAAATTAACGACATCCACGGGCATTATTTTGGTGACAAAATCCTGGGTGAATTTGCACATTTTATAAATACATCCCTTAGTCAAAATGAAATAATGGGAAGATGGGGAGGCGAGGAGTTTGTGTTAATTAAAAAAAATACCGATAAAAAAACGGCTCTTGTTGAGCTTGAAGAATTAAGGAAAAAAATTGAAAAACACCCTTTTATCATTGACAATCAAACCATACAATTAACCGCCAGTTTTGGCGTTAGTGAGTATAAATGCAATCAACAAGACTTTAAGTCGCTTTTTACAGAAGCCGATAAAGCCATGTACAACGCTAAAAATTCAGGAAGAAATAGAATTAGGTAATCAATTCATGATAAAATGAAAAGTTATTCTTAACTGTTGTTTAATCATGGAAAATATTAGTTTTAAAAATACCACCGATGGCTGTACCATCTACGTATCAGGTGACATTGACTTATCCAACTCGCATGAATTAAGAAAAACAATTTTAGCCGCCCTAAAATCCAACGATACCGTTTTTGTCGATTTATCTGGTGTTAATTATATTGATTCATCTGGCATTGCTTCATTGGTTGAAGGTTTGCAATTTTCTAAATCCAATTCAAAGAAATTTATTCTGAGCAAGCCCAGCACACAAGTGACTGCCATTATGGAATTAGCTCGCTTAAATCAAGTCTTCACCATCTCCTAATTGATGAAATCTGTTATAGAAAAAATTGGCTCATCAATCGTTTTAGCCATTGAGCGACTAGGTTTTGCTGTTCGTTTGTTTGTTGATAGTTTTTATTGGCTGTTTTTTGGGCGGAAATATAAACAAAAACTCCGCTTAGCTCAAGTTGCTGAACAGGTGCGCGTTATTGGCTTTGATGCCTTACCCATCGTTATGGCTTTGGCTTTCGTCGTTGGTGTTATGCTCTCTATTCAATTGCTTTATGCCTTTGCCGATTTTGGTGCAGAATCCCAAGTCTTACTTGCCATAGCAAAATCCGTTACTCGTGAATTTTCTCCTTTAATTATTGGCATTATTGTTGCAGGACGCTCAGGTGCTGCACTGGCAGCCAAGATTGGTTCGCAAGTTGTTTCACAAGAAATTGACGCATTAAGAGTTATGGGTGTTGTGCCAGTGAGGTATTTAGTTTTGCCACCTTTGTTGGGCTTGATTATTTCTATGCCGCTGTTAATTTTAATCGCTGATTTTATGGCAATTCTTGGCGGTGCTTTTTTTAGTATCGACAAACTGGATATGTCTTTAATGGCTTACATGAGTGAGTCTTTTGATGTATTAGCCATTAATGATATTACTCAAGGCTTGGTTAAAAGCATTGTTTTTGGTATTATTATTGCTCTGGTTGGTGCAACAACAGGCTTCAATGTCACTGGTGGTGCCGAAGGTGTGGGCAAAGCCACAACGACAGCAGTGGTTGCCTCTATTGCGACCATTGTTGTGGCTGACATGGTATTTAGTTATTTTTTAACGCAAACATTATGAGCACAGATTTAATAACAATAAAAAAACTGGTAACTCATTACGGTGAGCGTAAAATTCTAGATGGCGTTGACCTAAATGTCAAAGAGGGCGAGATTCGTGTCATCATGGGTGGTTCAGGTTCAGGCAAGAGCACTTTACTTTGGCATATCATGGGTCTCTATCAAGCCACTTCAGGCTTTATATCGGTATTAGGGCACGACATGGATAAATTAAAATTTCATGAAAAACACGAGTTGTTGCGAAAAATAGGTGTCTCTTTTCAAAATGGTGCCCTTTTTTCATCCATGACTGTTGGAGAGAATGTTGCCTTCCCCTTAACTGAGTTTACGGATTTAGATGAAAACACAATCCGCATCATTAGCCGCATGAAATTAGAAGTGGTTAATCTTGGCGGCTTTCAAAAACTCATGCCCTCGCAACTCTCTGGTGGCATGATTAAAAGAGCGGCTTTGGCACGTGCCATAGTTATGGATCCAAAGTTGCTGTTTTTTGATGAGCCATCGGCAGGCTTGGATCCTGTTGTCGCATCGGAAATTGATGACTTAATTTTAAAGCTTCGTGACGCCATGGGCATGACAATGGTTGTGGTAACACACGAATTAGATTCTGCCTTTAAAATTGCAGATAAAATTACCGTTTTGGACCAAGGCAAAATATTATTAACAGGAACTGTTGAAGAGGTTAAAAACTCTAATATTCAACGCGTCCAAGACCTCTTAGAAAGACGTGCACGAAATGATACAGTTGACCCAGAGGAATACCTCAAAAGACTAACACAGGAAAATTATACAATCTCATGAAACGAGTTTATAACAATTATTTTTTAGTGGGTTTATTCACCCTAATTATAGGAGGACTTAGCATCTTCTTATTACTTAAGATGAGTGGCAAAAACAACGATGCCGAAATTTATTACAGTTACTTTGATAACGTAACCGGTTTAGGTTATGGAAACCCTGTTTATTATGAAGGTTACCGCGTTGGTCAGATTGAATCCATCACTCCTGAAACAATAAATGGCTCCCTCAAATTTAAAACACAATACTCCTTAGTAGAAGGGTGGAAAGTACCTGATGACAGTGTTACAAAAATTGCGTCAACTGGTTTATTGTCCGATATGTCACTTAATATCTCAGCTGGAAAAAGCACTCATTATTTAAAACCTAACAGTGAAATCAAAGGCAGTATTGGTGACGACATAATGGCAAGTGTTACTAAGCTTGCCTCTGAGTTTGAATCCTTAAACCAAGATAAAATAATTCCTTTATTTGATTTGGTTTACGAAAGAACCGATAATTTAACCAAAACTTTAGACGCCCAAATTCCAGAAATATTAACCTCAATTGACTCACTTGTGAAAGACATCAATAAGCTAGTAAAATCTGCTGACGAACTTTTGGCACAAGAAAACATTGATGACATTAATAAAATCATTTCAAACCTAGAAAATGTCACCTCACAGCTCTCTGCAACAGGTGGCTGGCTAGAAACAAGTATTAACCATGTCAATCAACTTATTTCATCAGGAGATAAAATGATTAATAACAGCGACCTTAAGGTGTCCGAATTATTGGATATTACCATTAGAATGATGAATATGTTTTCAATTAAGGCTGACACCATTAGTAATGAAATTGAAAGTGCAAGCATGAATATCAATGAGGCTACTGAAATTATTAGGAAAAACCCTTCCAATTTGATTTTCACAAAAAAATCTAAAATAGCGGATGAAGACCAATGAAAACATTACAGTCCTTATTTTTAATTTTAATTCTTGCTTCGTGTTCCTCAAGTTCAAAGAAAGTGGCGGATAAATTATACTATCGTTTTGGAGAGCCTCTGGTAGTTACAACAAATATTGACTTTGGGATTCAAAGACCTACAGCGATGGGTATTTTGGGAAATCGACCCATGGTCGCTCAAAAAGCTGATGGAGCTTTACTGCAACTCAATCATCATTTTTGGATAGATTCTCCAAAATTATTACTGCAAAATTATTTAATTACATCATTTAATGTCTCCCCAGGAGCCCATGATAATCAATTAAAATCGACCCTATTAAATTTTGAAAAAAAGGGAGCCACCTCAATCGTATCAATTGTATTTACACTTGTTGACAAGAACAACAACACGCTTTTTCAAAAAACTTATACCCAGCAGCAAGAACTACCTGAAAACACAATGGCTGCGTTCGTTACAAGCGTCTCCAAATCTCTTGGAATAATTACTAAAACGTTGGCTGAAGATTTAAAATGATTACTGTAACTTCTCAACTCGCCCATGAGCTCGGACTAACCTATTGGCAAATACCCGAAAGTAACACAACCACCGTTTATCAACTCAACCATGAAGAAAAAGAATTGTTGCGCAAAATAATGCTAGCCAAAGCAATAAAATTAACTGATGACATGATAATCGTAGAAAAAGGTAACGTTGTTCAGGTAACCACGCAAATGTATCAACTTGTTTTTGATGATGTAACCCAAACTGATACGGGCAAGATTATCCATTTAGCCAAATTGAAAGAAATGTTGGAAAATAATGAGCTGAAAAAGTTAACGTGGCATAAACTCAAAAATTTGAATTTTTATTGAGGTATATGCATATACCTCTATTGAGTAAGAAATGATTTTAACCCATCCAACAACATCTGTACAGCGATAGCAATTAGAACCATCCCCATTAAACGTTCAATCGCAATCATACCTCTCTTACCCAAATAATTTTGCATTGCTGTTGCCGAAAATAAAATTACCGCAGAGGCAAACCAAGCAATAAATAAAGCGATGGCTAGCTCACCCTTTTTTTCAGGATGCTGACTAACTAACATAATCAAAGTCGCCATTATGGATGGTCCTGCGACCAACGGAATTGCCAAAGGCACAAGAAGAGGGTCGCCAGCTATTTCTTCATCACCATACTGTTTACTTGATGGGAATATCATTCTTAACGCAATAATAAAGAGTATTATCGCTCCAGAAATAGCAACAGCCTCTTGTCTTAAATGTAAGGCATCTAAAAACTCTTTGCCAAAGTACAAAAACAGATACAGAATCCCCAAAGCGAGGATTAGTTCACGAGCAAGGATTCTGTATCTTTTCTTGCTTTTTTCAAGATAACTTAAAAATATTGGAATATTTCCTAAAGGATCCAATATTAAAAACAACAAAATGGCAGCAGAGGTTATATCCACATATTAATCCGCTTTCTTACTAAATATCCATAAGTCTTTAAAAGAAA
>JALSIL010000533.1 GCA_026990095.1 Lysobacterales bacterium | reverse complement strand
CTACGGCCGTGTGAGAAACAGTAACAACCTGGTCTCCTGCTGTAATGCCAATAGCACGTAAAGCAAGTTCCAAGGCATCAGTTCCATTGGCCACACCCAAGGCAAATTCAGTCTGATTAAATTTTGAATACTCATTTTCAAAGGCCAGACATTCGCCCCCCAATATATACCAACCACTGTCTAAAACCCGAAAACAGGCCTCATCAATTTCTTTCTTGTGGGCCAAATATCCAGCTTTAGGATTACATTGAAGTATCATTTAATATATTCATCCCTATTACTTTTATAATATTCCAGTGTTTCTTTTATGCCTTTTTCAAGCGAAGTTTTAGGTGACCAGCCGAGTTTTTTTTGTATCAAGGAATAATCTGAATAATAATCGCCAATATCAATTTTTTTTCTTTCCTCGGGAAAAGACCTGACCAAATATTCACCCTCACAGAGCTCCACTAATAAACCTGCTAAATCTTTCAACGATACCACTTCTGATGCGCCCAGATTAAAAACCTGGCCATACGCTTCATCAGAGGTTGCAGCAATCAAAAAAGCGTCAACCACATCATCGACAAAATTAAAATCACGTAATTGTTCACCCCCCCACACCTCAAACGGCTGCTGTTCCAATAACAACCGAATCCAGATGCCCACAAAAGTTTGCCGAGCATCTTTTATTCGCATTCCCGGCCCATAAGTATTGGTTAAACGGAGTACGCAAGCAGGGATTCCGTAAACTTGCTGATAAAGCAGATGATACCACTCACCGGCTGTTTTATTGATACCATTAACATCCACAGGAACAATCGGATGTTTCTCATCAACAGGCAAATACTTGGGCCGGCCATAAATCTGCCGGGTACTGGCAAAAACAATTCGAACATCCGGGTTATTAACTCGACAAGCTTCCAGAATGGACAACTGTGCTTTTGCATTGATCTCCAGATCAGCTACGGGATTCTGCATGGAATCCATATGACTGGTTTGACCCGCCATATTAAATAAAAAGTCCTGATCCTTGACCAAATAACGCATTGCATGGGGATCACGCACATCGGTTATATTTAACTGAACTTTATCTCTAATACCTTCCAGATTAAACAGGTTTCCACCAAATTCAGGAATCATCGAATCAGCTATGGTCACTTCAGCGCCTTGTTTAACCAATCGCTTGGCAATAGCTGAACCAATAAAACCAGCGCCACCAGTAATCAAAACCTTTTTTCCAGAAAATAATTGCTTATTCATAATTTAATTTTTTCTGGCCAAAATAACATTATCTAAATATAAATCATTATTTTCTGGCAACAGAAACCCAACTATTTCCCCCGCTACATTGATAGGCGACATTACTAAAAAGGCAAGAACCAAATTTAAATATTGATTGCTTGACATCATTTTTTTATAAAGATATGCATTGACTAACTGAAAAATAACGCGAAAGTCATTGACACTTTTTCGTTGTTCAACAATGTTAAAACCATGTTTCTCTAAAATAAATTGCAACCCGAAAGATGAATAACGCGCATAATCATGGGGCTGCTCATGCTCATCCCAGACAAAAGGAACAGTCATTAGCAATTTTCCTCCCGGCTTCAGTACTCTTAGGACCTCTTTCAGGAAAGCGTCAGGATTAAATACATGTTCAAAAACCTGATTAATCACCAGCGAATCAAATGAGTTGTTTTCAAAAGGAAAAATGTGACCATCGTAATAAAAGTCAGCATTCTTTTTTTTTCTGTTTTCGGGCGAATCATATTCAAGACCAATATATTCAGTTGCCTGAAATAATTGTTCGTAGGGCTTTTTCCCGCATCCTACATCCAGAACCTTCCCCGAAATATGAGAAGATAAATCTCGAATGTTTTTTGCCAGCCCCTTGCGCGCAAAATAGAAAGGATTGATAAACAGCCCTAGTATGCCCGGAAAAAATGCAGCTTTCTGATAGATATTTTCAAGCAGATTTTTCATTTTTTTTAAAAAGAAACCCCTTATAATAGCTCCAGTTATTCACATGATCATCACATGGAAACTCATCAAATAACCAATATCCCATTGATTCCAATCGTTTAACAAACTGTGTTTCCGAAAAAAACCAGGCTGGGTAAGTTGCCTTATAAATTGAGGCAGGAATGTGTTGCACAGTCAAACGATCTTTATCTTTCCCAATAAATGCAGTTCTATCAATCAGAATAAAGTCCGGTCTAAATGAAGCCATTTCTTCCAAGATAAGAAATGGCTTTTCAAGATATTGCAACACACCTGACAAAACCACTACATCTGGCGCTTGCCTCTTCTCAACATACTCATTTGCATTTAAAAAAAAATTGAGATCACTTGTAGAAAACTTACTTTTCCCGACTTCCACAAAATGAGGCTGCTCTACAATGCCCCAAAAAAAATCATTTAAGCCAACAAACCATTTTTTATGCTGAAAATAAAGACTTCCTAATGAACCACCAAAATCGAGAACATGAAGTCGTTGTTTTAAATTGCTAACATACAATAAACTTGATAATAAAGGCCAACGATATTCAGGACTATCAAAAACAACCGAATCTCGTTCAAACGCCGCCTCTGCGTTTTTTACTTTTAAAACAGCTTCTGTTACCTTTTCAAGGATCGCATTATCATCATATCCTTTACTTTTCTTTTTTGCTTCAAACCAGGAATAATAATCCCCTTGAAAACTGATTTGGCCTAATAATGAACTTTGTTTTAAGCGGCTCAAAAGCAAAGGAGGTAATAACTGCTTTATTACAGCATGTATTCTTTTTTTATTCATTGCAATACCCCGGAGAAATTAACTTTAACAAAGTTCGCAACAATTATTATTTAAATAATTTCTCATAGGAACATCTTTCAAAAATTTTTAGCACTCCTCCTGCAGAAGCATTAAGCACATTAATTCTAAGGCTTTCTTTCAAAAATTTATATTTAATTGATATTTTATAAAGACTAAACAGTTCCTGTATATAAAAATCATCATCCAAATCCTGATTTTGCTCATGTTTTTGATGCTCTGCTTCTTTATATGCTCTCATTTCCGATGAATGACTATGTAAAAAATAATCATGATCCATCCCTAACAAATACAACGAATCGAATCCAAGAAAATCAGCAACCATAATGCCATAAATACTGGCTGCCTCTGCTGCAAAAATTGGTTTATTAATATCTGAAATTTTTTGATCCAATTTTTTTTTAAAAAAGGGTCTTGTTGCCAAATACCAAATTATTTTATGTTTTTTAAACAACTTATATTTAGAAACCAGATAATGTACATTCACTTTATTAAAATTTAACCCAAAGACTAAAATCACATTTTCCGGGATTTTTTTCTCCATTTCTGATAACCAAGACACCCAGTCAATTTCACTTATTGGCGGATGAATTGGAGCAATCAAATGAAATTTACCCCCTTCTCCAGTAACAAATTCTTCATAGCCATCAAAAACAAAAGCATTGTTTAAGGAAATAATATTTTGGTCTCTCAACAACTGTAAGTTCTGATTTTTTATAGAAGGACCACTTCCTAAAAGAAAAGCAGTCTTTCCAAAGTATGCACCTTTATAATATTTGTTTTCTTGTAATAACGGCCCATATTTCAAATAGGCTACATAAGAAAACAAATATCTTATAAAAATAAGTCCACTTTCAGGTAATATATTTTTTGATATTTTTTTTGTAATCTCGATCATTATTTACTAAAAAAACTCCCCGCACCCAGCAACAGTGCTTTATTTTTTATAACTCTCAACTCTTTTAAATCTTTATCCATATAGTCAATAAAATAATTTGCTAACAAAGTCGATATTAATGTAGCCGTTGCCGCACCTTCAATTCCGTATAAGGGAATGAGATAGAAATTAAGTACTATATTCACACCCAAAGATAGGAGCGTTCTATTTGCAATTTTTTTTTCCATATTTTCTACTGTTAAATACCTTGTAGTCATCCCGCCTAATGCTACAAAAGGCGCTGTCCACATAATGATAAAAAACACCCCGTCTGCTGCTGAATAAGCTTTGCCAAATACAATATTAATAATCTCGGAGCCAAAGCACCATGACACAATAGCAACAATTACACCTGGCCAAAAAACCAGAATAAATAATTTAACTAAACTGTAATTATAAATCTCAGGCTTGTTTTTTTTCAGCGCGACAATTGCCGGCAATAATGAAATACTAATAATAAAAGGGATAACAATCCATGCTTCGTATATTCTGGTTGCAGCTGAATATAACCCCAGATCATATGAGCCCAGCATTTTATTTATCATGATTTGATCAGTCCTCATATACAGCAAAGCCGCCACAGAAGATAAAACTAACGGCCAAGCGCTTTCTAATAAAGGCTTTACAAGCCGCCGCTGAAATCCCGAAAGAAAAAATATTTTATCGTTTATAAGCCAAGACAATCCTAGAAAAAAACTGATCAGAAAAAAATCAACCACATATGCAATAACAAATAAAAACAAATCAGCGCCGATAAAAACCAGATAAATTTTTAGTATTGAACTCAGTATTAACGCCAATACTTTTGCTATCGATGAATACTTGGCTTTTACTTTTCCTTGATAAGCATAATCGACAACATACCCTATCTGGAAAAAATAGCCTGCTGATATAACCCATATATATATCTGATATTGACTGGATTTCTCAAAAAAAATAACATAAGCACTTAGGATTAAGAAACATCCGAATGTTGCAAAAAAAATTAAATAAAATGCCGTCCCCATATATTCCCGAACATTTACAGGATTTTTTGCAATCTCCCTAACCAGAATTGACTCCATACCTAACTTAGATGCGGCCATGAAAGCTGCCACGATGGCCAAAGAATAAGTCAATACACCATATTCAAATGGTCCTAAATACCTTGCTACATAAACGCCAACAAAAACTGCAGAAATCAGTTTCATCATTTGCTCAGCAAACATCCATGCAGAATTTCCAAAATACCGCATGAATTGTTCATTGCTTGTAACTTTCTTTAAAATTTTATATTCCTAAAATAGAATTAGCTGACTTATACGCTGTGACAGGCTTAAATTCTGCAATGCCTTTCAAGGAATCCTAAAGCATTCCAAAACCCCTCTCCACGGTTCTTATGGCCTTGCCATACTTCTGGAATAAATTGCACCCCCGGAACCGACTTTCTTAAGGCCTCAGCTAACTTGTTAAAATCCACGTCCCCTTCACCCACTTGAACACCTTCTCCATCACTTCCCTTAGCATCGACTATATGTAAATGGGCAACATAAGGACCAACTTTTTCGACAAAATCGTATAAATCCCAGTCATAATAATTGCACGCCATCATGGTATGAGAAATATCCAAACAAATCTCAAGCGCCGTTGTTTCACAAAACCTTTTTATTTCATTGGGCTCCAAAAACAGATTATGGTAACTTTGACCACCGAAGTGCCACGGAAATGGAGGCATGGTTTGTATCGCAATCCTGATATCAGTCAAATCAACCTGTTCGAATGCATCTTTCACTCGATTGTATTTTTTTTGTTTCTCGTGAGAATCTAAAAAACGATCAGTATTCCAGCCACCAACATTCACCACAATGACAGGGTTTGCGGTATTTGGAAAATATTTTTTTAAATCACGCGTATGCCTAATAACCCTATCCAACTCTTGAATGGAATGATTTCTGTAACTATTATCCTCGGCACTCAAATCCATCAAATGATCGCCGGCAAAAAGCTCCGGCGCATGGACTGCAAACCCCATAGTTAAATTTTCTGTCAAGAATTCATCCAGATGTACTTTCAAATCCTTGAAGGAAAGGTGAAACTCAACAAAATCCAGATCTATCCCTTGTATTAATGTCTTATAATCATGATACCTAACTGGAATACCATACGGTCTGTTAAATATGTATCTGGATTTTTTTTTGAACCCACCTTTAATATCAGTTTCAAAAAACAAATCGCCACAATGAAAATCTCTAGTCGCCTTTTTACCAACCAATTCATCCATTCGATTCGGTTGTAAACCTTGCCCTGGACTTTTTATTTCAATCATCTCCCGAGTAATAATTTCTCCCTCAGCAAGATCCTGATTTATCATCATGCTCTTGGCTAAAACCTCACGATTTATCATCTCTCCCTGACTAACCTCTCTTGGCGCTTCATCCCCTAATGATTGCTCAACCTGACGGATCTGGACGACCATATATTTTAATTCTTCCGGCAACAAGCTTACCTTATGATCGTTCCCCTCCAGATTTTTATCCATTGTAAAGTGTTTCTCAATAACTTTTGCGCCCAACGCAACTGCTGCCACGGGGACAGCCCAACCTCTCTCATGCCCTGAATAACCAATAACTGATCCGGTTATTTTTTTTAACCTATTCAAATAATTTAGCCTGACA
Organism: Lysobacterales bacterium; assembly: GCA_026990095.1. Lineage (GTDB taxonomy): Bacteria > Pseudomonadota > Gammaproteobacteria > Xanthomonadales > Marinicellaceae > NORP309. Next base: position 3,227 of record JALSIL010000533.1, on the reverse strand, counting down.
TCCTTAAATGGCGTTGGATAAGTTGAATTGCAATGCAGTAACACAAATTGAGCATTGTTCCTTCTTAAAAATCCAACTGTTTCATAAATTTCATTCTCATTACTCATTCCCGTTGAACAGATCAAAGGTTTCCCAGTTTTAGCTAATGCTCCTAGTAATTCATAGTTAGTAAAATCTGCTGAGGCTACTTTATATGCTGACATGCCGTATCCTTCGAGCTTATCCAAACTATCCAAGTCCCATGGGGTACACAAAGGTATCGTTTTTTTCTCTTTGCAATAATCAAAAACCTCAAAGAGCTCTTGATCAGTCAATTGATATTTAGAAAGTAAATCCAATGTATATTGTGTACCAAGATCTGCTGAAACGTCATTTGCTAGACCATCATTCCTATATAAATTGGAAATATTTCGCATCTGAAATTTCACACAGTCAACATCAGCTGCTACAGCTAAGTCAACAAGTTTTTTTGCAAGAACAACATCGCCTTGATGATTATTTCCGATTTCTGCGATAATGAAAACCGGATCTTCGTTTGAAATCCGACGATTATCAATGTTAAAAAAACCTGTTTCGGGGCTAGCTATGGCCACTAAATGGCCTTGTTTATCAATAAGTGGTATTGAGTTTATTCTTTCATTAAATGCAGAATTAATACTTGAAGACGAAGATTCGATAGCCATCGAAAAACACGGCTGGTTAATAATTGAACTGATCCTGCCTTGTAGATCAATTTCTGGCACCGTTAATATCCACCTACGTACATCTCCATCAGTCAAACTACCCATTAAATGATTCTTATCGTCGACTGCATAAACTATTTTATGTTTGTTTTCATTGATTCTTTTCAGCGCCTCCTGAATTGAAGCTGAAATTGAAACAACGCTCCCCTTTAAATTTTTTTGAATAATCATTTATTTTTTTTCATTTCTGAAAACATTAACTCATTGATTAAAATATCTAACGGATCATCGATTTCAAAAGACTCTTCAAGAAACATTTCAAACATAGATATTTTACCTCCCAATCTGTTTTGATGATTTTTATAAACACCTAATTTTGTAATATAAAATGATCCATTCTCAAAAAACAGCCTATCTTCTGACTTAATATCCTGCCGCCGCGGCCGATTAAAAATATCATAACTCGCTGTTGGATTTCCGGGGGTTTTCCACAAAAACTTATGCGTTTCGGTAACAGTCACCAAACTATCAGCCTTTTCCTCCTCAAACTGCCTTATCGCTTTACTCAAAGAATCTGAGTGCCGAATTGGTGAGGTACATTGCATCAGAACAATATTCTCAGGAGCAATAGAATTTTCTTCACACCATTCAATGAAGTGCAATACCACACTTTCTGTGGATGCCGTATCACATGCTATTGCATCAGGCCTTAGGAAAGGAACCTTTGCGCCATATTGAATTGCCACATCTTTAATTGCCAAAGAATCTGTCGAAACATAAACCTCTTGAATTTCTTCGCAAGCTAAAGCCTGTTCAATGCTCCAGGCAATCAAAGGTTTCCCATAAATTTCTTTAATATTTTTACCAGGAATTCCTTTTGACCCATGCCTAGCAGGTATTAATGCCACATACTTCAAAATATACACCCCATTTCCGGAAATAAACTCAGAGCCACTGGAAAGACCGCGCATTGAAATCTAACAAGCCTATTTTGCAAAATATTTCAGAATATTGCTTAAAATACTACGATTTATTCTAAAGTCCTCAAAAAAAATTAGAACCACTCAGTAGCAATATTTTACACGGATATAAGCGGATGATTTGGAAAGTCTAGACATTTGGCAATCAACTTACTATTATGCAGAACACTATGTCAGAATTGACTAAAAACCAAACATTAAAAATTATATTTAGATTGCATGAGCAACGATATTTTTAAAATTCTTTGTGACTTAGGAATTAGCGATAAACAGTCGATCGTTCAATTCTACCCAACCGTAAGAGACAGAAAAGATGTGTCCGTTTTAAAATGTCAAAAATCAGGTGTGATCTTTCTTTCAAGTTCTAATCACATGGAACTTTCCCATTATGAGACCACAAAAGATTTTAAATATTTTGCTGCCCATGACAGAAAAGCGGCAACATCAAGCGGACTTGAAGATACGGAAAGAAGGGTAAAACAATTTAAATATGCTATCGCTAACAAAAAATGGCTGGATGTTGGCACCGGCGCTGGCGGAATTTTAGACGCATTATCACCAATTGCACGTCAAACAGTCGCTATTGAACCGCAAGAGGGAGTCAGAAAATCATTACTTGAAGCCGGATATGATGTCTATCCCTCTATTAACGAAATTCCGTATAACGATTTTGAGATCGTAACACTTTTCCATGTTTTCGAACACTTAACATCTCCAATTGAAACATTGTTAACGTTAAAAGAAATAATGTCTCCAGGCGCTAAAATTATCATCGAAGTTCCTCACGCGAAAGATTTTCTTATTTCCTTTTTAAATTTAGATGCGTTTAAATCGTTTACCTTCTGGAGCGAACATCTTCTTTTACACACCGGCGACAGTTTAAGACTTTTTCTTGAAAAGGCGGGGTTCCAAAACATTGTTGTAAAAAGCCAACAGCGTTACCCTCTTGCCAATCATCTCCATTGGCTTACCCAAGAAAAACCTGGAGGCCATATCATGTGGGATTTTCTTCGATCAACAGACCTTGATGCAGCCTACGAAAACTTACTGGGCAAACTAGATTACTCAGATACACTCATTGCATCTGCAACGAAACCATAATACTCGCTTGGTTGTGTTTCGTACTTTTGCTCAACCAAACTGAAGTGGCTACTTCACCCAGAACATTTTTGCTAGCTATTTCTTTCGCTCGCATACCTTATCTGCACGAATTTCTTTTCCATCGAAATGCCCCACTTACCGATCAATTTAGTTTCTTGAGGACTCAATTTACTCACTTGATTATCCTCACAATAGCATTTGGCGGAACGGATTGATTGGGGATCACAAATTTCCGAGAACCGCCTGCCGTTCGACCACCGCCTACGAACCCAGGATTATTTCGAAAAACTGGACTTGCAATACCGCTTGATGGTGTCGGAAATTCGATAACGGTGAAAGTATACTATCCACGATCAAGAATACCCGGCTTTGCCCTCAATAATCTGAAACTTTTCATTCAACAATGCACGCAAAGGAGCATGATGCTCATCGAGGTTGTCGAAGAAGTTTGTACAAGCCTGTT
>JALSIL010000532.1 GCA_026990095.1 Lysobacterales bacterium | reverse complement strand
ATTATACAACTGATAAAAATATTCTAGAGACCTTTGCATAACTCTGGGATGATGGAAAAAAGAATGAAAAAAGCTCCAATCAAGGCAAAAAATGAGTCAAATAGCCCGCTATTTATTCGTATCATCCCACATGCGTGGGCTAGCGTGAAAATCCTTTCCAGAAGGATTTTTGCGATTTTTTTCAACGCAGAGTGGTGTTTTTTGCAACTTTTTAACACTTGCCACGAGAGTTATGCAAAGGTATCTTCTAGTAAATTTGATTTTTATCAAAGTTTATCGATGAATAAAATAGAAATTTTTGATAAAAATCAAAAATCCACAAGACTAATTGTGATGGCTCGTGATAAAATTCCAAAAATTAGCAAAATCGAGTGTTAAACCTGTGCTTGCTAGCTTTGAATGCTTATAAGTTGCAAGTATTTGAAATTTGTTAGAAAAGAATAATTGAGGGTAAAAAATAGATGAACAAAGACAAAAGCTACTCAAGTAGTGGTTTAAAAATATTCCTATGGGTTGCATTAGTCCTGTTAGTCAATGGCTCTGCACTGGCAAAGTCATCACTTAACATGACACAAGGCGTAACCGAATTTTCAAAAATTGCCTATGATTTACACATGATTGTTTTATGGATTTGTGTCGTCATTGGTGTTTTGGTATTTAGTGCCATGATATATTCTATGTTTGCACATAGAAAATCAAAAGGTGTTACCGCTGCACAGTTTTCGCACAGTACAACAGCGGAAATAATATGGACAATTATTCCCATAGTTATTTTGATTGTTATCGCTTTTCCATCGACTACAGCATTGATTAAGATGGAAGCCCCAACAGATAATGATGGCAAGGCTATTACCATGGATATGACTGTTAAGGTAACTGGTTATCAGTGGAAATGGAAATACGATTATTTAGATGAAGGCATTTCATTTTTGAGCAGCTTGAAATCTGACAGCAATATTGCTCGCCAAATTGGATCAGGAATAAATCCAGCAACAGTTGAAAACTATTTATTAGATGTTGATAATCCATTGGTTATTCCTGTTGATACAAATATTCGTATTTTGTTAACGGCTAATGATGTGATTCACTCTTGGTGGGTTCCAGAATTTGGGTGGAAACGCGATGCGATTCCTGGTTTTGTTAATGAAGCGTGGACTAATGTCAAAAAAGTGGGCACTTACCGTGGGCAGTGTGCTGAACTTTGTGGTAAAGACCATGGGTTTATGCCAGTAGTTGTTAATGTTGTTTCAAAAGAAGATTATGCTAATTGGGTTAAATTGCAAAAAGGTGAGCAAAAAGTTGCCGCCGTTAAAAACAACGCTCAATGGTCAAAAGCGGATTTAATCAGCAAAGGAAAAGAAGTGTATAATTCCCAATGTGCGGCTTGTCATCAAACAACAGGAAAAGGCATGCCACCGGCATTCCCTGCTTTAGATGGCAGTGCAGTTGTTAATGGATCAATTGATGAACAAATAAAGACCATTGTATTTGGTCGTAAAGGCACAGCAATGACAGCCTTTGGAGGCATATTATCAGAAAGTGATATAGCCGCTGCAATTACATACACAAGAAACGCTTGGGGCAATACAGCAAAAGATGTTGTGCAGCCTAAAGATGTTAAAAAGATAAAGAATAGTTGAGGGTATAAATAATGAGTCACGCAGAAACACATTCGCATGATCACGATCATGACCACAAGCCAAAGGGGTTTGTGAAACGTTGGTTAATGACCACCAACCATAAAGATATTGGTACTTTATACTTAATCTTTTCACTCGCCATGTTTATTTTAGGTGGAGCGTTAGCCATGATAATCCGATTGGAATTATTCCAACCTGGATTGCAATTTGTCCAACCAGACTTCTTTAATCAATTAACCACAATGCATGCACTTATCATGGTGTTTGGGGCTGTTATGCCTGCTTTTGTAGGTTTTGCCAATTGGATGATACCTATTATGATTGGTGCGCCAGATATGGCTTTGCCACGCATGAATAACTGGTCATTCTGGATTTTGCCATTTGCCTTTACCATGCTTGCCTCAACCTTCTTTATGGATGGAGGTGCTCCTGCTGCTGGATGGACTTTGTATCCACCACTTGTGTTACAAGGTGGTCAAAATTTAGCTTTTGTTGTTTTTGCCATTCATATGTTAGGCATATCTTCAATCATGGGAGCGATTAATGTTGTTGCCACAATTATGAACATGCGTGCACCAAATATGGGTTATTTAAAAATGCCATTATTTGTTTGGACGTGGTTGATTACTGCATTTTTGTTGATTGCGGTTATGCCTGTATTTGCTGGTGCTGTCACGATGTTATTAACTGACCACTATTTTGGTACAAGTTTCTTTAATGCTGCAGGTGGTGGAGATCCAGTTTTGTTCCAGCATATTTTCTGGTTCTTTGGTCACCCTGAAGTTTACATTATGATTTTACCTTCATTTGGTATTATTTCAGAAATCATTCCAACTTTTGCTCGCAAGCCTCTATTTGGTTATGTGTCGATGGTTTATGCTACTGCGGGAATTGCCTTTTTATCATTTATCGTTTGGGCACATCACATGTTCTCGGTGGGCATGCCATTAGGTGGTGAATTATTCTTTATGTATGCAACTTTCCTTATCTCTATTCCAACAGGTGTAAAAGTCTTTAACTGGGTTTCTACCATGTGGAAAGGGGCTATGACTTTTGAAACGCCGATGTTGTTTGCTATCGCATTTATCATTTTGTTTACCATTGGAGGCTTTTCTGGATTAATGCTTGCAATAGCCCCTGCCGACTTCCAGTACCATGACACTTATTTTGTAGTGGCACATTTTCACTATGTTTTGGTTTCTGGAGCTGTCTTTGCTATTATTGGTGGTGTTTATTACTGGATACCAAAATGGACGGGCAATATGTATTCAGAAAGATTAGGCAAGATTCACTTTTGGTGGTCTACTATCTCTGTTAATGTATTGTTCTTCCCACAACACTTTTTAGGATTAGCAGGAATGCCTCGTCGTATTCCAGATTATTCCGTTCAATTTGCTGATTGGAATATGTGGTCGAGTATTGGTGGCTTTGCCTTTGGTTTAGCCCAAGTTTTCTTTTGTGTTATTGTGTGGCGAACCATTAAAGGTAAAGGCACAACTAAAGCAACAGACAGAGTTTGGGAAGGAGCAAAAGGATTGGAGTGGTTTATTCCATCGCCAGCCCCTCATCATACATTTCAAGATGGGGCACCTGTAAATGATAAACACTTGGCTCACGTGTCATCGCATTAGGGAGGGTGATTAATCTAAAGTGGACAAACAAGAAATAGAAAAAAGAAGAAAAGCCGCTCGTCGCACTGCGATTGGGCTGGTTTTTTTCGCTATTGCAATTTTTGCAGTATTTTATGTTGTAAATATAAAATGATAAAAAATAAAATGAACAAAACGGTTTTAAAAACGGCTCTTTTTGCTGTTTTGATGTTTGGCTTTGCTTTTGCTTTAATTCCTTTGTACAACACCTTTTGTGAGATTACAGGATTAAATGGAAAAACAAGTGGTCAAGTCGAGGCGGATTTAGTTAAAAATCAAGTCATTGATGAAAACCGTAAAGTAACCGTTCAATTTGATAGTGGTATAAATTCTGAACTTAACTGGGAATTTAGACCGACTGAGTTTGAAATGGAAGTCATACCAGGAAAATTTTATCACACCGAATTTTATGCAAAAAATTTATCTAATAAAGACATTACAGGACAAGCAACTTATAGCGTAACTCCTGGCAAAGCGTCTTTATATTTTAATAAGACGGAGTGCTTTTGTTTTACTAAACAAACATTAAAAGCACAAGAAGAAGTTAAGATGCCAGTGACGTTTATCGTTGATACTAGATTGGCAAATGATGTAAAAATAATGACTTTATCTTATACTTTTTTTAAGTTAGAGTCGTAAAGAAGAAACGTACAATTAAGAGGGTAATATGTCACAAACAAGTGCAAATAATGATCAATACTACGTACCGCATTTAGCTAAATGGCCAATTGTTGGTTCGATAGGTATGACAATGACAGCCGTTGGTGCTGCAATCTACATGAATAATCAGGTGGATTCTCCATTGTTGATGTATTTAGGGTTTGCAACCCTGATTTTTATGATGTTTGGCTGGTTCGGGGAAGTGATAAAAGAATCAGAAAGCAACATGTACAATCCGCAAGTTGATACCTCCTTTCGCATGGGCATGATTTGGTTTATCTTCTCAGAAGTTATGTTTTTTGCTGGCTTTTTTGGAGCTCTTTGGTATGTTAGAAACATGTCAGTACCGTGGTTAGGCGGTGAAGGTATTGGGGTTTTTACTAATTCAGAATTATGGTCGGGCTATGAAGGTGTTTGGCCAACTAATGGACCTGGTAATTTAGGTGGTAAATTTGAGTTAGTTGATCCATTCCATCTGCCTTTAATCAATACGGTATTATTGATGGCAAGTTCCATAACCTTGACTATTGCTCACCATGCTCTGGTTAATGGTGCTCGTAAAAAAGTAATTAGTTGGCTTATTGCAACTGTAGTATTAGGTGCAATTTTCTTGTATTTCCAGGTGGATGAATATATTGAGGCTTACCAGCATCTTGATTTAACTTTAAAATCAGGCATTTACGGTTCAACTTTCTTTATGTTAACAGGCTTTCATGGCATGCACGTGACATTAGGGGCGATTATGCTAACAGTTATTACCATCCGAATGATGCGAGGTCATTTTAAACCTGAATCTCATTTTGGTTTTGAAGCAGTGGCATGGTATTGGCACTTTGTTGATGTTGTATGGCTAGGTCTATTTATATTTGTTTATATTATTTAACCTTGATAGTTATCAATAATAAGTAACTAAACGCCTTAGAGATAAGGCGTTTTTTTATTTAGTGTATTAAAATAACCATTTCATCTCAATAATTATATGAAAGAAGCAAAAAAATTGTATCAACAGGGTTTGTTAAAATTTAGTCAGGGTGATTTTCCGCATGGCATAAAGGACTTTATTGCAGCCTCTTCTCAAGATTATGCACCTGCGAGTAAGGAAATTGGGTTGTGTTATCTGCACGGTATCGGTTTAAGTCAAAACATAACTAAGGCAGTAAAATATTTCAAGAAATCAAACAAAAATCCAGAATCTCAATACGAATTAGCTAAACTTTATTATTTTGGGTATGGGTTGAAAAGAGATTTCAAAAAGTCACAGAAATACTTAATTAAATCGGTAAAGAAAAATTTTAGTCCAGCGATAAACTTGATGGCACTGGCTTATCAATTAAAGAATAAAACAAAAAAATGCCAAAACCTTTTATACCATAATTTTATACTAAAGGATTTGTTTGCAATACACCTTAATAATAAAGGTTTATTGAACAAAAAAAGCAATCAACTTCGGTTTATATCTAAATTCAAGTGGCCAGATAAATTTCAAAAGCAATTAACAGAAGCAATTAATTTCAAGCCAGATATTTTTTCTATTTCAAATCTTTTATCGGCAATCGAGTGTGAATACATAAAATTCATTGCTTCTCCGTATATGAGGGAATCCATGACTGTTGATCCTATCACAGGGAACCATGTAAAGGATGAAGTAAGAACAAGTTTTTCAGCTTCTATTGACTGGTTAGCAGAAGACCCTGTTATAAATTTAATAATTAAAAAGTGCACCAGACAATTTCAAGTTACCCAAGACCAGTCAGAAGTCATGCATGTGTTGCATTATTCGGTAGGGGAGGAATATAGACCGCATTATGACTTTTTTGGTGGGGCTGATGGTATGCATAACTTTAATCATAAAATGCAAAGAATAAAAACAATTTGTTTATACTTAAATAATGTAGAACAAGGTGGTGAGACGAGTTTCCCAAGATTAAAGAAAAGCGTGATACCAGAAAAAGGCAAGGTAGTATTTTTTGAGAATATAGATTTTCAGACAGATGAACCTTATTTAGAATCTTTACATGCAGGTCAACCCGTCTTAAAGGGTGAAAAGTGGTTGGCAACACTTTGGATTAGACCAGAAAATACAAACAGAGGACCAACCTATGAGTCAATTTAAACCCAAAAGAAGTGTTACAGTAGATGGAAGACCAATTTATGTGTTTGATGATTTGCTGGAAAAAAACATTATCGATGAAGTTACTAACGCTCTGTCGGTAGCACCTTTTACTCATACAGAAATTGCAAGACCTGATGTTGGGGCTTATCGTCACTGGGCTTTTAATATGCCCTTAGAAAAAGCTAAGGATTTGCCTCTGGTACAAAAGGCAAATGATGTCATTGCTTCATTATTTGATAATAAATACAGAATATACCGTTGTTATTGTAATGTTGCATCACATGGAGATATGCTTTACCCTCATACTGACTGTATGCCTAACGCAAAAGAAATGACCGCTTTGTGGTTTATACAAGATGAATGGAATTATGAATGGGGTGGTGAAACAATATTTTATAACAAAGATGATGATGCGGCAGTCGTTGTCACGCCAAAGCCTGGAAGGTTGGCAATATTTGATGGTGCAATTAATCACGCAGGAAACGCCCCTCACAAGGTATGCACAAAACTTAGGTATACATTTGCTTTAAAATATGAGTTGATTCCTAGCCCTTAGGTAAAATAGAGTGGGCTTGTAACCAGCCCATTTTTAAGGCAATAATAATTAACAGAAACAAGGCAAAACTGATTGCAATTCTAACCGTTAAAAATCGCACCGTATTTTTGCCCTGTCCTTTGTCCCTTATCATGTAATACATAGCTGAACCAAGGTTGTATATAATGAATGCCAATATTATAAGAATAAATGTTTTCATGTTTTTGGTTTGGATTTATCTGTTTGAGCCAATAATTCGACGCTTTTAAGTTCAACCAAGTCGCTCACAATTCGTGCCGCTTCCATTAAAATAAAATCATCTGCTGGTTCAGAATTATTCTCTGTATTGGTTAATTCGTCCTCATCATCGGGTTTGTCTATTTCTGCATTATCATCTTCAGAATTAAATAAAACTTCAACGGTTGATAACAGAGGGCTAAGTTCTCCCTTAAGAATAGCTTCTCTTTTCTTTTTGCGTTCAATTTTTTTATTTTCACGCTCTAAAGTTTCTTGCTTTCTAACTTTTTCAGAAAGGGAAACGGTAATGTCTTGTTTTAATTTTTTATATTCTAGGCGGTCTTCGTCTATAAAGCTGAACTCTGGATTGACAGCAACTCGTGTTTTGTAGTTTTTGCGAAGAACAGGAATGTCCTTTGTTAGGTTGCCTTGCATGGTATAATTAGATCGTTTGATACTTGTCCATGGCAATGCATTTTCGTATTCACTTTCACCGTAACTATCGGCTCCAGGGTGTGAAGGAAAATTTATATCAGGAATAACGCCACGGTTTTGGGTGCTGCCACCGTTAATTCTGAAAAACTGGGATAAAGTTAATTTTAACTGACCCATTGGGTGTTCTTTGTTGTTGCTGTAGTTGTCTAATGGAATGAGGCTTTGAACGGTGCCTTTACCGAAACTGCGTTCACCAACGATAACAGCTCTGCCGTAGTCTTGTAAAGCTGCCGCAAAAATTTCTGAGGCAGAGGCAGAAGAACGATTTTCGAGAACCACCATTGGTTTGTCCCAGGCAATGGATTTGTCAGTGTCACGATCAACTTGAATGTTCCCTCTTGAGTTTTTAATCTGTACCACAGGTCCTTTATCAATGAATAAACCAGTAAGATCACGAGCCTCAAGTAAAGATCCGCCTCCGTTATTTCTTAAATCCATGACCAAAGCTTCAACATTTTTAGAGTTAAATTCTTCTAAAATTTTTCTTACATCGCGTGTGGTACTGCGGTAGTCTTTATCGCCGCGAGCTTTGGCTTCAAAATCAAGGTAGAAGGCAGGCAGACTGATAACTCCAATTTTATGCAGTTTGTCACCTGAGTGAACCTTGAGTATTTGGTATTGTGCGGCTTGTTCTTCAAGTTTAACCTTATCTCTGGTAATGGTAATGGTATGAGGTTTAGCACCAATAAGATCATCATCACTGATGACTGATAACCTGACTACTGTGCCCTTTTCACCCCGAATTTTTTCAACCACATCATCGGTTCGCCAACCCACAACATCAACAAATTTACCCGACTCGCCTTGACCAACGGCGACTATTTTGTCGCCATTTTTAAGTTCGCCTTGTTTTTCTGCAGGACCACCTTTAATTATTTTTTTGATTGTTACGTGGTCATCTTCAAAACCAAGTAAGGCACCAATTCCCTGTAATGAGAGGCTCATGTTGATTTTGAAATTCTCTGATGTTCTGGGTGCTAAATACGAAGTATGAGGCTCAATCAAATTAACATAGGAATTGATGAAATATTGAAAAATATCCTCATTATTCGATTCGCTGACACGTTTATAGATGCGCTTATAGCGTTTGGAAAGTATGTCCTTTATTTTACTTTCTTCTTTGGAGGCGAGTTTTAAATTCAAATAATCGTTTTTAACTCTTTTTCTCCAGAGGTTATTCATTTCTTCTTCTGTATTAACCCATGGTTGATCTTCTCGATCCCATATGTATTCCTCTTCTTTAGTAAAATCAAAAGGTTTATTGAGTAAGGCAAGAGAAAAATCGGTGCGCTCTTTTATTCTTTGAACGTAGAGTTTAAAAATCTGAAAGGCAGGTTCGACATTACCCGATTTTATCGCATCATCAAGTTCGTATTGATGTTGTTGAAAGTTTTTGATGTCATCTGCATAAAAGTAGACTTTGTTTGAATCTAATATTTCAATATAATTTTCTAATATTTTTTTTGAAAATTCATCATTCAACTTCACAGGTTTATAGTGCAATTGTTCCAGCAAGCGCACTAGCCAACGACTGGTTTCTTTTTGATAAGGCTCTGGCTTTAGTGTGGTTGGAATTGTACGTGCGTTTAATTGAAACCCCAAAAAGAGTGTGCTGATAAAAAGAGATTTTAGTATAAATTTTTTCATTAAATAGGACTCATGAACTTTTTAGTAAAATAATTGACTAATGATACATTGTATTTAACAAGAGTTCAACACCTGTAAATATTAATCAAGGTTGAAAAGTTGGACATTTAAAAACAAAAAGGGTTTCAATTTGTGATTATAAAAATAAAATGGTTATAATAGTGATTGAAACTCTTGAAATATGGTAAATACTCCATATTTAAAAAAATAAATTTAATTTTGAATTTCCTTTGGAGAAATAGTGTATGAAAAAAACTACTGCAAGTTTAATGGTAGGAACTTTATTGGCAACCTCGGTTGTGTTAGCTGGTAATTTAGATTCTGATAAACAAAAAACAAACTACATGATTGGTGCTGATGTTGGTGCTTATATTCAAAAAAGTGGTATTGATTTTGATAATGATGCTTTTATGGCAGGTATAAACGATGCCTACGCTGGCAAGGATTTAAAATTGTCTCAAGAGCAAATTGGTAAAATCCGACAAGATTTACAAGCTAAACAGCGAGCTAAACAAGAAGAAGATCGCAAAAAAGCGATGGCAAAGCTTGAAGAAGATAAAGTTAAAAATTTAGAAGAAGGTAAAAAGTTTTTAGCCAAGAAAGCCAAAGAAAAAGGCATCAAAAAAACCGACTCTGGTATTCTCTACGAA
>JALSIL010000531.1 GCA_026990095.1 Lysobacterales bacterium | reverse complement strand
AAGCAATATCAACAAACTGATGCCTATTGATTTAAGATCAGGAGGCAAAATTCGGTAACGATAAAACCAAGCAATCATAAGTGGAATAACCAACTTTGCTAACTCTGAGGGCTGAAATCGGATACCAATTTTTATCCATCGGGTGGCTCCTTTGGATTCGTAGCCAAAGAAAAAAACTGCCAGCAATAACAAAATAGTTAACACATAGAGCCAAGGTGTAAGACCTGCCAACTTTTCAGGTTTTACTTGTGCCAGTAATAACATAACCACCAAACCTAGAGCAAGGCGAATGATTTGCTTTTTTACCAAAACCCAACCCCCAGCTGAAAAAAGAACGACCAAGCCAAAAGACGTCAACAATAAAATAAAAGCCATTAACCACCAATCAATATAGTGGCGTTTATTGTGATGAATCCTGCCACCATAAATCATTGGATTAAAATCTCATTTAAGTATTTGTCAATTATCTTCCCTGCAATTGGTGCGGCTGTTTTAGATCCACTGGCTCCATGCTCAGCCACCACAACTACCGCAATTTTTGGATCGTCAGCAGGGGCAAAAGCGATAAATAAGGCATGGTTACGTAAGTGTATCGGTATTTCTAGGTTTTTGTTGTAGACGTCTTCCTCTTTTTTTCCATAAACTTGCGAGGTACCACTTTTTCCTGCCGTTAAGTAATTACTGTTCATGATAGACCGAGCCGTGCCATGTTTGTCGTGAATTACTCCTATCATACCTTGATGAATAACATCCCAATATCCCTCTGGAATTTCGAAAGGAAGTTGTGTTATTTCAAGATTCTCAGTTTTGATTAAATGCGGCTTAATATAAATGCCTTTATTGGCTAATATTGTCAATGAGGTGGCTAATTGAATAGGGGTTGTAACCAAAAAACCTTGACCTATTCCAGTAATTACTGTTTCGCCAGGAAACCACATTTTCCCCTTGGCGGCTCTTTTCCATTGCCTCGATGGCAGTAAACCTCTTTTTTCCGCAAGCAGATCAATCTGTGATAATTCTCCAAATTTAAACGGCCTGAGAAACTCGTGAATGCGATCAATGCCTAATAAAACAGCTAACTGATAATAAAAAGTATTAACGGATTGAACTAGTGATTGTTTAATGTCGACTAATCCATGACCTCCGCGTTTCCAATCGTGGTATTTTCGTGCTTGGTTATCAAGTTGAAAATAACCTTTAGAGAACATGCTGTAGTTTAAATTAATAATCTTATAATAGAGTCCCGCCAAAGCCATATAAGGCTTAATAGTCGAACCAGGTTCATAGCCACCACGTAATGAACGATTGAACAGTGGTTTTTGGTTAGAATTAATTAACTGGTTGTACTTTTTGTGTGAAATACCATTAACAAAATCATTTGGATCAAAGCCCGGCTTTGATACCATGGCTAATACTTCACCATTTTTTGGGTTGATGGCAATGGCAGAACCCGTTAATTCCCCTAAGGCATCATAGGCAGTTTTTTGCAAGTCAATATCAATAGTCAGAGTGAGGTCTTGCCCGCTAATAGGAGGAGTTTTTTCAATAGTTTTGAGCACTCTTCCTTGAGCATTGGTTTCAACGGTTAGGGAACCCGGAAAACCATGCAATTGATTTTCATGAAAACGTTCCAAACCGAGCTTTCCTGTGTATTCAGATCCTTTGTATCTTTTTTTGTCCAGTCGTTTCAAATCTTTGTCATTTATTCGACCGACATAACCCACTACATGTGCCAACATATCGGTGTATTTATAATGCCTTATTAAATACGGTACCGCTTTAAAACCAGAGTACTTATGTTTTCTAACCATAAAGGACGACAGTTCTTTCTCATTTAATTTATTCTTTACAATGAGTGGCTTAAAGGGCCTGTTTAAGCTTTGTTTTTTGATTAACTCTTTAATGTCGTCATCGGTTAAGTGCAACAGCTGCTTTAATTCATTGAGGCTTTGTTTTATGTCATCCACTTTTTCAGGAATCATTTGTAATCGATAAGTTGGAATATTTTCCACTAAAAGTCGACCATTTCTATCATAAATAAAACCGCGTGCTGGTGGAATTGCCGTTGTTTTAATGCGGTTGTGCTCTGAGTTGGCAAGTAATGACTGGTGTTGGATAACTTGTAAATAAAAATAGCGTGCAAAAATAATTCCGATTAATAAAAATATTATAAGAATTGATGCCACTATGCGAGATTGAAAGACTCGGGTTTCCTGTTGTGGGTTTTTAATTTGCTTGACAGACATCTTTAAAACCTGTTGTTCAGTCTATCAAGCACGTATTTAAACCAAGGCCAAATAAGGATTGAAGTCAAAATTGGCCATAAATTAATAGAGAAATCTTCTTTGTTCATTGAAACCCAGTCAATAAAAGTGCGAATAACAAGGTCATTTAATAACAATGCACCAACCATTAAGGTCAACTGCCAAAAGGAGGTCATTTTTAAGCGTTTATGAATTTTGCTAATTAAAAACACCATAGCAACCATAGAAAAGCCATGTTTGCCAAAAAGGCTACCATAAAGCACATCCAATAAGATGCTGTAGAAAAAAGCCGTGAGCATGCCCATCTGTCTAGGTGCCTCAATGCTCCAATAAATTACGACTAAAGCAAGCCAGTAAGGTTGGGCAATTTTAAACCATCCCGACCAAGGTATAAGCATTAAAATCAAGCTGAAAACAATGCTGCCATGAATGAGTCTTAATGAACGAAGCTTCATGGAATAGCGTGCTCCTCAGGCTGTTTTTTCTCGTGAGTTTGATTTTCTAAAGACCAGACCAATAACACTTGTTTCATTAGTTTCAGGTTGGCACTGGGTTTAGCGGTTGCACGCTGAAAAGATTTATCAGAAGAATCCAGTATTTTATTAATGGTTGCTACTTTTAATCCTGCAGGAAATGCTCCCCCATAGCCTGAAGTAATCAACACATCACCCACTTTTATCTCTGCACTTTGAGGTATTTCTGGTAGGTTTAAATTATCTAATTCACCTGTGCCGTAGATAAACGTGCGCACACCTGTTCTTAAAAATTCAACTGGCACAGCATGATTTTTATTGGTAATAAGAATGACGTGAGCGCTTTCAAGGGCAACCTTATCCACTTGCCCCACCACTCCATTTAAGTCCAACACACTCTGACCCACTGTAACACCCTGATTAAACCCTTGGTTTATAATAATATACTGGTTGTTTTTACCCGTATTGATATTCACAATAAAAGCTGCTGTTGTTTTTAATGGCAACAATTGTTTAGTGTGTAACAGCTTTCTGAGTTCGCTATTTTGTTGAGAAACCACTTCCATTTGCAACAAGTCAATTTGTGCTTGCGAAAGTTTTTGTTTGAGTTCAATATTCTCGGTTAATAAGTCCGCTTGATCAGACACGGTTGTGTTAATGAATTGGTATACTTGTTGTGGTAATTCCACAATTTTTACCAATGGATAGGTAAGAGCAGAGATACTGGCACGGACAGGTGCGGTGATTTGAGCAGAATGGTCGGCAATCATAAGCACGACACAGATGATTTCGAGCAATAAAAACGTTAAAATATTATTTTGAGATAGGGTGTTTGTGTTCTTTGGTGTCCACATGAACTAACCTCTCTCCAATTAATCCTAATTAACTTAGCTTCTGGTGAAAGTGAAAAAATCAGAACCTTGTTCATCCATTATTTCTAGTGCTTTGCCGCCACCGCGAGCAACACAAGTTAACGGGTCTTCCGCAATAAGTACAGGCAAACCTGTTTCTTCCATCAGCAATTTATCCAAATCTTTTAACAACGCTCCGCCGCCAGTTAATACGATGCCTTGTTCTGCCACATCGGCACACAATTCAGGAGGGGTTTGTTCCAAAGCAGTTTTAACCGCGGAAACAATTCCAGCTAAAGGTTCATGTAAAGCTTCAAGAATTTCATTGTTATTAATTGAAAACATGCGCGGCACGCCTTCTGCTAAATTTCGACCCGTGACTTCAATGGTTTTAACTTCTGTTGAAGGATAAGCACAACCAATTTCATGTTTAATTCGCTCAGCTGTTGTTTCACCAATCAACGTACCATAACTTCGACGAACATACGAAATAATCGCATCATCAAATTTATCACCACCAATTTTAACCGAGGCAGAATAAACAATACCATTTAAAGATAAAACAGCAACCTCCGATGTACCGCCTCCGATATCAAGCACCATAGAACCACGGGCTTCATGAATTGGAATGCCTGCACCAATGGCCGCCGCCATCGGCTCTTCAATCAGGTAAACATCAGATGCTCCTGCTTCATCTGCAGATTCTTGAATCGCTTTGCGTTCAACTTGTGTTGATCCGCAGGGCACACAAATCAAGACACGAGAAGATGGTTTTAACCAACGATTTGAGTGCACCTTGCGAATAAAGTGTTGTAACATGGCAGAAGTCATCTCAAAATCAGCAATGACGCCATCTTTTAAAGGGCGAATGGTTGAAATATGCCCAGGTGTTCTACCTAACATCATCTTAGCATCCATACCAACTGAAGCAATGTCTTTAGGCCCACCCATGCCTCTATCCATACGAACAGCCACAACCGACGGTTCGTTTAAAACGATTCCATGGTCCTTCATGTATATCAATGTGTTTGCCGTGCCTAAATCGATTGATAAATCGTTTGAAAATAGAGATCTAAATTTTTTAAACATGTTGTATTAAATGTATGGTTTATGTTGGAAAAATGGCATAATGCACTACTTTAAAGCTAAAATAGCAGCAAGCCGTTTGTAACGGTGAATTATATATTATTTAGAGAGTTCACATGTTAATAAATCGTAAAGAAGTTCAACAAATTGCAGTTCTGGCAAAATTAAATGTTAGCGAAGATGAAATTGATACCATTGTCACTTCATTGGATTCTGTTGTTGAGATGATAAACCACATTAATGAAGTCGATACCAATGAGGTAAAACCAATGGCAAATCCAATGGATGCCGTTCAAAGACTGCGGGCAGACGAAGTGACCGAAACTTCCAATAAAGAGGTCTTGCTTTCCATGGCTACAAATGCCGATGAGGATTACTTTCTCGTGCCAACGGTGGTGGAATAACATGCAATTTAATGGAATAAAACAAATTTCAGAAGCCTTAAAAAGCAAGGCAATTTCAGTTCAAGAACTGCATGATTTTTATCAGGCAAAAGTGGAAAAACATGCCGAAAATCTCAATTGCTTGATAAATAAAACGCCGCAATTAGCCCAACAACAAATAAAACAAGCACAAAGCTTAATTGACAGTGGTTCTGGCAATTTACTAACAGGCATTCCTTTAGTGCATAAAGATTTATTTTGCACCAAAGGAATCAAAACAACTTGTGGCTCACGCATGTTGGAAAATTTTGTTGCACCCTATGATGCAACCGTGGTTGATAATCTTAACCAAGCAGGCATGGTGACGCTTGCTAAAGCAAATATGGATGAATTTGCCATGGGCTCATCCAATGAAAACTCTTATTTTGGAGCGGTTAAAAATCCATGGGATTTAAACCGAGTGCCTGGGGGTTCTTCAGGAGGGTCTGCAGCCTGTGTTGCCGCTGGACTCGTGCCTGTTGCTACGGGCTCTGACACAGGAGGTTCAATCCGACAACCCGCAGCATTGTGTGGAATTACAGGAATTAAACCAACTTATGGACGCAATTCACGCTATGGCATGGTGGCTTTTGCTTCCAGCTTAGACCAAGCAGGCGTTTTTGCCAGGACAGCAGAAGATTGTGCCTTAGTTTTGTCGCAAATGTGTGGTTTTGATGCCAAGGATTCCACCTCTGCACAAGTGGATAAAGAAGATTTCAGTCAAAATTTAAACCAATCAATCAAAGGCATGAAAATAGGGGTTGTTCCTGAATGGATGGAAACATTGCCTGAAAGCATCCGTACACAAACCCAGCAATCAATAGATACACTAAAAAACATGGGTGCACAGCTTGTTGAAATTAAACTGCCAACTGCGCATTTGGCTGTTTCTGCTTATTATGTGATAGCCCCAGCCGAATGTTCATCCAACTTATCACGTTTTGACGGCATTCGTTACGGACACCAATGCGATAATCCCAAAGACTTAAACGACTTGTATGTCCGTTCACGTACCGAAGGCTTTGGCGAAGAAGTCAAACGCCGAATTATGGTTGGGACATGGGCACTGTCAGCAGGATTCTATGATGCTTATTACCGCAAAGCACAAAAAATTAGGCGCTTAATTTCAGAAGATTTTGCCCGAGCTTTTGCTCTAGTTGATGTGATTGCTGCTCCAGTTTCACCCGAAGTTGCCTTTGAGTTTAATGCCAAAAAAGACCCCGTTAGTATGTACCAAGCAGATATTTATACCATTCCATCCTCATTGGCTGGCTTGCCTTGTATGTCTATCCCCATTGGTTTAGTTGATAAACTGCCGGTGGGGTTGCAATTAATAGGCAACAATTTACAAGAAAGTAAAATATTGAATATGGCACACCAATTTCAACAAGAAACAGACTTCCACCACTTGATTGCAGAGGGTTTCGCTCATGAGTAATCAAAACAAAACGCAATGGGAAACAGTAATTGGACTCGAAATCCACACCCAATTAAAAACAAAAAGCAAACTCTTTGCAGGAACCAATACAGCTTATGGAGCCGAACCCAACACACAAGTTAGCTTTTTAGAAGCTGCCATACCAGGGACTTTACCCGTGTTTAATGAAAAAGTTCTGCGTTACGCTATCCGTTTTGGTTTGGCTGTTGGTGCAAAGGTTATTGCCAAAGAATCAACCTTTGATAGAAAAAATTATTTTTATCCCGACTCACCCAAAGCTTATCAAATTACCCAACTCAACCACCCAATTGTTGAACATGGTCAGTTGGTTATTGAAGGCGATGAAGGCAAAGAAAAAGTCATTCGCATTAATCGTGCACACATTGAAGAAGATGCGGGTAAATCCATTCACGATATATACGCACAATATTCTGCCATCGACTTAAACCGATGTGGCACGCCCTTAATCGAAATTGTTTCCGAGCCTGATATGTCATCAGCAAAAGAAGCCGTCAGGTACATGCGAGGTATTCACACGATAGTCACTCATTTAGGGATTTGTGATGGCAACTTACAAGAAGGTTCATTTCGCTGCGATGCCAATGTTTCGGTTCGCCCCGTTGGACAAAAAGAGTTGGGTACACGCACCGAACTTAAAAATATTAATTCCTTTCGCTTTGTTGAAAAGGCCATAAACATTGAAATTAATCGCCAAATAAAGCTCATAGAATCAGGAGGAACAGTTACACAAGAAACGCGTTTATACGATGCTGATAAAAACCAAACGCGACCAATGCGCAGCAAAGAAGAGGCAAATGACTATCGCTATTTCCCTGATCCTGATTTACTGCCAGTGGTTATTGACCAAGCCTATATTGATAACGAAAAACGGTTCATTCCTGAATTTCCTGCACAAAAAATTAAACGTTATGTTAGGGATTTGGCAATCAAAAGTGATGATGCCAAAATCATTGCCAATGATAAAGCATTGTCGGAATATTTTCATTCCATCGTTCAAAAATTAAAAAAAGCAAAAGCCAAAACAGCTGCCAATTTGATTTTAGGTGAATTTTCGGCTCTTTTGAACGCAAATGATGCCAAAGTTGAAGACGATAATATTTCAGCTACACAGTTTGCACAATTATTAGAGGCGTTGGCTGCAGGAACTATTTCTCACAAAATAGCCAAAGTCGTGATGGAAAAGATGTGGGCAACAGATAACACAGCAGCGCAAATTATTGACAAAGAGGGTTTAGCACAAGTATCCGATACAGGCGAGTTAGAAACCATTGTCAAAGAAATTATAAAAAACAACCCATCACAGTTTGAAGCTTACAAGAATGGCGACATGAAAATGTTCAACTATTTTGTCGGGCAAGTGATGAAACAAACAAAAGGCAGGGCCAATCCAGCTCAAGTCAAAACATTATTAGAGGAATTATAAAATGTCTAAAGCGTTAATCTGTGGCTCGTTAGCCTACGACACCATTATGGTTTTTGAAGACAGTTTTTCAAACCATATTTTACCCAACCAAATTCATAAATTAAACGTGTCATTTTTTGTTCCTAATATGACTCGAGTTGTCGGTGGCGTAGCAGGAAATATTGCCTATAATTTAAAATTACTTGGTGGCAACCCTGTGCCAATGGGTGCTGTTGGACAAGATTTTGAACCCTATCGCCAACATTTGATAGGACTAGGCATTCCTTTGGATGGAATTATTATTAAAGACGACATGTTTACACCCCAAGCTTTTATCACAACAGATCAAGAGAATAATCAAATCACCGCTTTTCACCCAGGAGCCATGAGTTTATCGCACGAATGTAAAGTTTCAGACCATAAAGACATTAGTATAGGAATCGTTGGACCAGATGGGCGTGAAGGCATGATCTCCCACGCACAAGGTTTTGTTGATGCAGGCATTCCTTTTATATTTGATCCTGGTCAGGCAATGCCCTTATTTGATGGTGAGGACTTAAAGAAATTTATTGCTCAAGCCACTTGGATGGCTGTTAATGATTACGAATACGAACTGGTTTGTGAGAGAACCCGCTGGGATGCCAAAGAAATAGCCTCTCACTTAGAGGCATTAATTGTCACGCGCGGTGAAAAGGGTTCGGAAATTTATACAGACGGCACTGTTTATCATATTCCCGTGGTTCAAGCCGAAAAACTTGTTGATCCAACAGGTTGTGGGGACGCTTATCGAGCGGGTTTGCTGTATGGTTTAACCAATGATTTAGATATGCAAACCACAGGTCGAATAGCATCTTTATTAGGCAGCATAAAGATTGCCAGCAGTGGCACACAAAATCATAGTTTTACTTTAGATGAATTTAAACAAAAATTTGTTAAGGAGTTTGGGTATAAATTCTAGATTCTTTATAAACATTTAAGGGTGTCAATTTAATAATATAAATCATACACCCTTAGTCTTATATAGATTTTTTACAATCCATGTCCTTCCCCACTTGGACCGCTTTATGAGCCACGATTAAGTTCTCTTTGAGTGGCCTCTCTTATGGCTTTTGTCTCTGATTCGGATAAGCAAACAGTAGTGATTCTATTTGAACCTATTCTTCGTTGCTGTTTGCAAATGACTTTTTCTTTTGAATCTTTATTTGCCAGTGTTTGCTTTGCATTTTTTGAAACTTGTACATTTCGCATTCTATTATTTGAATGTGAGTTTGAGGCGCAACTTGCAACAAGTGTTGAAATTGCAATAATTAGTATTATATTCTTCATGTTTTTCCTAATATACGATTTAATTAGTACGTTTTATACTAATGCATGTGATGTGTATTATCAACAATAATTTAATTTAAAGTCGCATTTAACTTAGTGTAAACAGAGAAAATGTTGTATTTATCCTTCAATTTTGAAAGAATAAAGGCAGTTTAACTATTTAAGGCTATTGTTTTAACTCAATAGCATACATTAATTATGATTGATATAGATGGATATCGCCCAAATGTGGGCATCATCTTGCTTGATGATAATGGTAAAGTTTTTTTTGCAAAAAGGCACCAAGATAGCGGCTGGCAATTTCCTCAAGGAGGGATAGGTTCCAGCGAAACCAGTGAAGAGGCAATGTACCGAGAACTCTA
>JALSIL010000530.1 GCA_026990095.1 Lysobacterales bacterium | reverse complement strand
AAATCTTCACTGATATTAAACGCTTCTAATCCTGACAAGCGTGTCATGGTTTTGATTTTTGGTAATTTTCGTGGCACTTTGCCATGCATGGTTTGAGCCAAAACTTTGATGTGTTTGGGCGTGGTTCCACAACAGCCGCCGATAATATTTATCTGCCCAGCATCTGCCCATTGTTCGATGATTTCTGCCATTTCTTCGGGCGTTTCATCGTATTCGCCCAACTCATTGGGCAAGCCAGCATTAGGATGAACCGAAACAAAGCACTCACAAATTTGTGACAATTCTTGCACATAAGGTCGCAATTCATCGGCGCCAAGTGCACAATTTAAGCCAATAGAAAGGGGTTTGATATGGCGCACGGAATTGTAAAACGCTTCGTTGGTTTGTCCTGACAAGGTTCGACCCGAAGCATCAACGATAGTACCCGAAATCATGATGGCAATATCTTCGTCCCGTTCATCCAAAACCTCAGAAATAGCGTACAAAGCGGCTTTGCAATTAAGCGTGTCGAATATGGTTTCCACCATCAACAAATCTGCCCCACCATCCAGCAAGGCATTGGCACATTCGATGTAATTGTCCACCAACTCTTGAAATGAAACATTGCGAAAACTTGGGCGGTTGATGTCAGGAGAAATAGATGCCGTGCGATTGGTTGGACCAAGCACACCTACCACAAAGCGGGGTTTTTCAGGGGTGCTGTATTCTAAACAGGCTTGTTTGGCTAATTTTGCCGATTGAAAATTAATTTGGTAGTTCTGTTCTTCCATACCATAATCAGCTTGTGCAATCTGCGTAGCGTTGAAAGTATTGGTTTCTAATAAATCAGAACCTGCTTTAAGATTGGCACGGTGAATATCTAAAATAGCTTGCGGTTGGGTTAATGACAATAAATCATTATCGCCTTTCAATGGCATTTGGTGATTGGCAAATAAATCGCCGCGAAAATCACTTTCGGTGAATTTATGGGCTTGAATCATGGTTCCCATTGCTGAATCTAGCAATAAAATGCGTTGTTCAAGGAGTTCAGTTAGTTGCTGTTTAATATTCATTTGTAATCATTTTTATTTGTCATTCCCGAGAAATCGGGAATCCAGTTTTATTTAATATGCTGGTTCCCCACATTCGCGGGGATGACATTTTAGGGTTTTATTGCCTCCAATGTGATGACTTCAAAGTGGGGTCTTCGGTTTTCTTTTGAGGTTACTTTTACATTGACTTCAGTGAAACCAACTTTTTTACATAACCGTTCTAACTGTTTTGGTGAAAATCCATTGTTTACATGCCCGAAATCTTTCACAATATCAGTATGTGAATGTTTGTTCAATGTTGATACAAGTAATTTGCCATTGGCTTGCAAGTACTGAAATGCCTGCCTGATAGCATCTTCTGCTTGATTGGAATAGGTTAAAACATGCAGTAAAAATACGGTGTCAAATTTCTTATCTGGCAAGTTCAATAAATGCATATCAGCGACTTGGTAATTAATATTCTTGGCATGTTTTAAGCGTTTTTGAGCTGCTTTTATGACCAACTCACTGCTATCGATACAGGTATAGGTTTTGGCTCTTTGGTGCAATAATTCAGCCAAAACTCCATCTCCAGAGCCGATATCCAAGACATCGCCTAAATCTAAAAGATAGCTTATTGCCCGAGTTGTGGCTTCCCAACTTCTTCCTGGAGAATATTGCCTTTCCATATCTCCAGCTACCGAATCCACCCAGTTTTTGTTTTTTGCTCTTTCTGATAAGACTAATTTGAGTCTTTCTTCATCTTGTATAACAATAGAATCCTGCTGTCCTTGTTTAACTAAACTAGTCCATAGGGTTTGGTAATTATCGGAAATAAACGCTGTATTGAGACGATAGTAGCTTGAAACACCGTCTTTTCTCCCTAGAACAAAACGTTGCTCTTTGAGTTTGGCTAGGTGTGTGGAAATTCGTGGTTGTGCTAATTGCAGGGTTGCTGAAAGTTCAGCAACTGTTAACTCGTTGCCTTGCAACAATAGAAGTAAACGCAAACGAGTTTCATCAGCTAATAATTTAAACACATGAGCTATATTCATCTTTATATCTTGATTTAGAGATGTCTTAATTTTAGCGAACTAAAACAACGGGTCAAGATAATAGAGTGAATAATGCCGTTAATTACGTATATATTTAAGTTTTTGTCCGTTTGCTTCACCACAAAGCGTGTTGTTATTCCATTTAAGCTCGCCGTTAACCCAAGTTTTTTCAATAGATGCACTGAATTGTTGTCCATCATAAGGCGTCCAACCACAGCGATATAGCATGGATTTATGCGATATGGTTTGTTCTTTATTCATGTCAACTAACACGAGGTCGGCAAAATAACCTTCACGGATATAGCCACGTTTTTTGACATTAAATAAATCGGCAACATTGTGAGATGTTTTTTGTACAATTTTCTCGATTGTAAATTTGCTTTGATTCACTTGTGTTAATAAACTAGTTAAAGCTGTTTGCACCAAAGGCAAGCCAGAGGGTGCTTTAAAATACTTGTTGTGTTTTTCATCCCAAGTATGCGGAGCATGATCGGTGGCTATAATATCGAGATTTCCATGGTTTATGCCATCAATAATGGCCAATTTATCAGAACATTGTTTAATCGCAGGGTTGCATTTGATTAATGCACCGAGTTTTTCGTAGTCATGATCATCAAACCACGTGAAGTGAACACAGGCTTCGGCAGTAATTTGCTTTTGTTCGAGTGGCAGTTGTTTAAATAAAGCCACTTCTTCAGCGGTAGAAATATGCAATACATGCAATTTGGAGTTATGTTTTTGAGCCAGTGACATGGCAAGATTGGTGGAAGCAATACAGGCCTCACGAGAACGAATCAGACCATGCTGATTTATTGGTACATCTTTACCGTATTTTTCTCGGGCAATGCGTTCATTTTCGGTAATTATGGGTGTGCTTTCGCAATGTGTTGCAATGAGAAGAGGTGCGTGTTTAAAAATCTTGTTGAGTGTTTTCTCATTATCTACAAGCATATTGCCAGTGGAAGCTCCCATAAAAACTTTCACTCCGCATATTAAGCTAGTATCAATTGACTTAATGTCTTCAATATTATCATTGGTAGCACCAAGATAAAAGCCATAGTTGCAATGCGAATGACCTGCAATGAGGTTGTGTTTGTCAACAATGGCATGTTCGGTGATGGTTAGTGGCGAGGTATTGGGCATATCCATGACAGAAGTTATGCCACCTGCTACTGCCGCGGCTGATTCGGTAATAAATTTACCTTTATCAGGCATGCCTGGTTCTCTGAAGTGAACTTGGTCGTCTATCATTCCAGGAAGGAGGTGCATGCCTTGTGCGTCAATAACTTTGTCATTGTCTTTAACCGTTAGGTTGTTTCCAATTGCAAGAATCTTATCGCCCTTAATGATTAAGTCGGATTCCAAAATTTGCATTTCATTGACGATTTTGGTATTTTTGATAACAGTTCTATTCATGGTGATGCTCACATTTATTTGGTTTGTTTTTTTGCTCAGGGACATGATCTAGTCCACCTTCGGTGCCTGGGTGACAACGCCCAAGCCGTTTGATGCCTAAGCCAATTCCTTTTAACACACCAAAACGTTCAATTGCCGTCATCATGTACTCAGAACAACTGGGGTAATAGCGACAGTTGTTTCCCAGTAGAGGGCTGATAAAATACTTATAGCCTTTGAGAATTTGGATTAAAATAAATTTCATGTGTTTTTTGAAAAATTGTGTCTTTTTATTTGCTCTTAACTTCTCTTTGCGTTATAAAGAGTCGCCTAAATTTTAGGCAGTAAAAATTTGGGAACTAAAATAACAAATTCCATTCTAACATGGGGTTTACACTGCACAAATAAATAGGAGAATTTAATGTCAGAAAGAAGCATTAATGATTTGCCAGAGGGTTATGTACCTGAAATTGAGTTAAAAGAAAATTATAAACCGTTATTAAAGGACGAATACATGTGCCCTGAGCACATTGAATACTTTCGTAGAAGATTGCTTCAGTGGCAAGAAGAGTTAATCAAGGAATCACAAGAAACTATTAGTAATTTGCAAGATGAAGTGCGTGATATAGGTGATGAAGCAGAACGGGCATCTCGCGAGACTGAAAATACTTTAGAACTTAGAACGCGAGACCGCTACCGTAAATTACTCTCAAAAATAAGCAAAACATTAGAGGTTATTAAGGAAGGTGAATACGGATATTGTGAAGATACAGGTGAAGAAATCGGACTTAAACGCCTGATGGCTAGACCCATTGCAACCATGACTATTGATGCCCAAGAAAGATGGGAATTGCGTCAAAAATTGTTAAAAGAAGGCAGGTAATCTCAGTAATTTATAACTCATATTAAACTAAATACAAAATTATGGAAACCGCACCACAACACGCTCAATTAAAAGATTTTAGTTTAAGAACCTCCGAACTTCGGAGGTTTCTTTGACTACGATGTCAAAAAGGAAAAGCTCGAAGAAGTCAATTTAGAGCTCGAAAGTCCTGATGTCTGGAACAATCCAGAACACGCACAAAGTTTAGGAAAAGAACGTTCATCCCTAGAAGAAATAGTTAACACCATTGATTCTTTAGAAATTGGCATTGCTGATGCTAAAGAGTTTTTGGAAATGGCTGAAGCCGATAATGACGAAGAGACTTATCAAATTGTTATTCAAGATCTAGCAAAGTTACAAAAAACTTTAGAAAAACTCGAATTTAAAAAAATGTTCTCTCACCCGATGGATCCCAATAATTGTTTTGTAGATATTCAATCAGGATCTGGTGGCACAGAAGCTCAGGATTGGGCAGAAATGATTTTACGTATGTATTTGCGTTATTGCGAGAAAAAAGACTTCAAAACAAAATTATTGGAATGTTCACCTGGTGATGTGGCTGGAATTAAATCTGCTACAATCCAAGTGCAGGGTGAATACGCTTATGGTTGGTTGCGAACAGAAATTGGTGTTCATCGTTTGGTGCGTAAATCGCCTTTTGATTCAAGCAATAAACGCCACACCAGTTTTGCAGCTGTTTTTGTGTCTCCAGAAATTGATGATGACATTGATATTGAAATAAATCCAGCGGATTTACGCATCGACGTTTACCGTGCATCGGGTGCTGGTGGTCAACACGTTAATAGAACGGAGTCTGCCGTTCGCATCACACATAACCCAACCAATACCGTTGTGCAATGCCAAGACGATAGGTCGCAGCACAAGAATAAGGCATCAGCCATGAAGCAATTAAAAGCAAAGTTGTACGAATTGGAAATGCAAAAAAGAAGGGATGAGTCTCAAACTACAGAAGATTCAAAAGCCGATGTTGGTTGGGGTTCGCAAATTCGTTCTTATGTACTTGACCAATCTCGAATAAAAGATTTACGTACAGGAGTTGAAAATACCAACACGCAATCTGTGCTTGATGGTGACTTGGATAAGTTTATTATTGCGAGTTTAAAGCAAGGTTTGTAAAATTAATAACCCTGAAAGCATTTGTTTTCAGGGTTAATATTTATACCGTGTGAGTAAAAGGCACCTCTGGTTGTAGATTAGCATCTTTAGCAAAGGGTAGTTTGGGTGATTTTTTATCGCCATAATCTCCTGGAGCAACGCTGTTATCAATAAGAGTTTCAGGAAATATGCCTAGATGAATATAAGTGTTTGTCGCTAATTGGCTACAAAAAAATGTTTTTTGATTGGCTCTCTTGCCCTCTTTACCCTCGAGGTAATTTTTTGCCATGTTTTCCAGTGTTGGAAAAGCTCTACCATCAACAGAACGCATAAAACTTTCTAATTGTGGCATTAAATCTGGGAGTTTTGAATAATCTAATTTTCTCCATGAATAAGTGTAATGTTGCCCTTTTTTATTTGTTCTGCTTGCGGTTAAATCCAATACACTTTGCAAGTCCATCAAATGAACTCCAGGGTGTAAACCATCATTTAAGAAGTCTTTAAGCGTTGTAATTTCATCACTAGACCACAATAATGGCTGCTTTGAAAGTTCGGGAAATTTCATAACCATTGCAACGTGAGAATAGGGCGAATCATCGACAAATTCAATGATTTCGCTTTCAATGCCAAAGCCATGAAAAAGGATTAAATCTCCAGTTGATAGGTACGAAATGATTTCTTTTAGTGTTTTCATATTTTTATTATAGTTTTAATGAATCATTAACATACTTGATTATTCCAGTTATTTCAATAGAATAGAAGCACGAAAATAAAAATAATTAAATGAGTCAATACAAAGCAAATGGAATAAAGCAATTAATGTCATTAGGACTGCTGTTTTTTATTCTCTTTTTTTTATCTGGTTGTCAATACGCTTATAAACCAGAAGGACTTGACAAAATTGTTGTTGAAATCTCTCCACTAAAAGAGGATAGGCTGCAAGCTATTGAAGATTTAGCAATTACTGGTGCCGACTTTAAACCATTCAAAAACGGTTCACTTGTTGATTTTAAAAGTCACTCAAATATTTTTAGGGTTAAGGTCAAATCTAATCAACCTTCACCTCAAACCTTGTTGATACTTCCTCGATATTTCGATGATGTTTATTACTTAAGTGAAAACTTAAAACTAATTGATAGGATTACAAGAAACACATACAAAGAAAACAGAATCTTTTCAAATAACCTATTGGCTTTTGAAGTTTTAAAACAGTCTTTTTATATAGTTATAACTAATAAATCAAGCCGTAAAGTCTTGTTTTCGGTTGAAAATAGCTTAAAAGTTAAGAGTTACGATCAAAAACTTAGTTTCACATTCGTTGCTGTTTATGCGGCTATTTTGACGTTGGTTTTTATTAACATCATCTTTTTTTATTTTGTAAGAAAAATAAATTATTTGTATTATTCGTTGTACTTATTTTTCTCTTTATTTTCACTTTTTTTCCAAGAAGGATTTATTACTTATTTCTCAACACTTTCCTATCCATTTTTAGGGGAGTACACTAAAGTGTTTTGGTTAAAATTGCCATCGGTTTTCTTTTTATTGTTTATTTTTGATTTTTTAGAACTAAAAAAACATTCAAAATTAGATTATAAAATAATGCAAACATTATTTATTATTGATATTTCAATGCTTGTTTTAGCCGTATTGCTGAATTTTTTAGGGCTTAACTCTTTTTACAATTTTTATTCTCTTGTTCTTAATATCTATAGTTTAATGGCTATTGTTATCTTTTTTTATGTTTCCATTAAATACACCTCATTAAAAGTACCGATGGCAAAATATTTGTTGTTTGGTTGGATAGCTTACTACGGTACATTAGTTGTCAGAGTTTTCTATGCACTTGATGTGGAACCAACAGGATTTTGGATGCCTAGAGCTTTTGAGTTTGGCTTGTTAATCAACGCACTGGCGTTATCATTTGGTTTAGCCGATCAAACTTTAAACTTGATTAAAGAAAAGGATTTAGACCAACAAAAAATTGCGCTCAAGGAAAGGGCATTGTTTTGTAACGAGCTGGTGAAGTCTTTTCAGACAAGAACAAATAAAACGATAGGCAAATATTATGGCAATCAACAATTATTAGATAAAATCATTAACAAATCATTTGTTTCAACAATAAGGCAACTAATTGATGTAAAAGATGTTTTTTACATCTATGAACGCAATTCCAAACTGGGATTTCAAAAAATATCTGCCACCAAAATAGATTTTAATATACCGCACTATGTAGAAGACAATAAAGACTTACTCAATGCCGTTTGTGAAAATAAAAAGGCTGTATTGAATTTGACAAATTTAAGGAATTTTGGAGAATTGCCGTTTATAATAATACCAATTAATAACCATAAGTACGATAATCTCTGTTTGTTTTTAACCATTCCAACTTATGAGGTTATAAACAATGAAATCATAGATGACCTCAATCAATTTGCCAATGACATGACTGTTGCACTAATAGAAGCGCGCAAAATTAAACAAACAACAGAGGCGGCACGATTTGATGGTTTGACTCATCTATTAAATAGAAAGTCAATAACAGAAAAACTAACTGAAATTATTAACATGGCGCAACTCAATGCAAACACGGTCACATTTGCTTTTATAGACATTGATGATTTTAAAAAAATAAATGATTTACATGGTCATGATGTTGGTGACGATTGTTTGGTGTTTCTCAGCGAGCAAATGAAGAATGAGTTTAATGAAAATTGTTATACAGGTCGATTTGGAGGAGATGAGTTTATCGTTCTGATTAATAACTTATCCCATAAAGAAGTGGAAAACAAGTTCAATAATTTATTAAATAACCTCAATAAATACACAATCAAAGGAATTAAATTAAGAGTTTCAATTGGTATTGCAACAGCAACTCCAGAAAATAAATTATTTAACGTTAAAAAACTCATGAAAGCTGCTGATATTTCGTTATATGAATCAAAGCAAAAAGGAAAAAATCAATTAACTTTCTCAAAATGGAGTGATCACGCCAAGATTTTATAAAGTTTGTTGAATCCAGTTATTGGGTTCTCATGCCTTAAGAATGCCTTTTTTCATAAAACCATTCAGGTACAAACGGTAACAGTAATAATGTTGAACTAAGCCACATAAATATACCTGTTTTATGACGCTTGTATGAAATATTCACATTAAGTATCATCTGAAAAGTTTTAAACAGGGTCAATAATTTCATTAATAATAGTATTTATTGACAGTAGTATTGTGCGGTGATATTATTGATTGCATGATTAAATCCTATGCTGATAGGGAAACTCAAAGAATAGCTGAAATTGGCAACACGAGAAGATTTCCCCAAAACATTGTTAATAGAGCAATTATAAGATTAGCTATGATTGACACGGCTCAAAATATAAATGATTTGATTAACCCACCATCTAATCGACTTGAAAAATTGCATGGTGATAGAGTTGGTCAATACAGTATCAGAATTAACAATCAGTATAGAATATGTTTTAAATTTGAAGATTCCAACGCATATGACGTGGAAATTGTAGATTATCATTAACCAAAGAGAACTAACATGATTAGAAACCCAAACCATCCAGGTGTTTTTTTACAGATTTACCTTGATGATTATAATATTACTGCATATAAACTGGCAAAAGACACTTTTATGCAACAAACCAGAGTGAGCGAAATACTAAAAGGCAAGCGTAATATAAGCCTTGATACGGCGCTTAGATTATCCAAATATTTTGGCAACTCAATTGAACAATGGCTTAACTTGCAACATTCTTATGATTTGTTTAAGTTTAATAAAAAACTGATTGAAAAGATCAAACCCTTAGAAAAGGCAAGTTGATTTTATTTTCACTCACATCCAATAAAACAGATAATCCTTTTTGTGATAGGTCTAATTCTTTATGTAGGTAGCGTATTTCATCGCCGTATTTGCGAAATCTAGTAGCTTTTAAGTCAGATACACAGTCCCCATCGATTACGACTCTATCACCTACTGGTAAGTGGGATTTATCCCACTCAAAGCCAAATGAAAACCTAAAAACGTCGGTTAAAACCGACAATCCAACAAAATCAAATTCTCCGACCCCATCGATTATGCCCATGTTCTCAGGATGGGTTTTATTGTGAAATAAAATGTATTTTTTAATCCAATAAACATAGCTATTTGCCGTGTTTTGACTGTAATGTTTAAACTTGACTTTGGTTCTCACCCGATCCAATAACTTCATAAAAC
>JALSIL010000529.1 GCA_026990095.1 Lysobacterales bacterium | reverse complement strand
TCGTTTCATCCGTAGTTGTGACCTCCAATGGCAATCCATTGCCAACTCCTATTGAATTTGATGTCAATACACCCTCTGGTGACCCAAACAATCCTTCTTGTGCTATTGAATTTGAATGTTATGAAGGCATGTTAGTGCATGTCGCCAATGGCACGGTTAATTCTGGCTCGCAAGCCTTTGGCTCCGATATAAATGCTGAGGTGAATGTTTCTGCCACCAGCTTCCGCACCATGAGAGAACCCGGAATTGAATTCAGCAAAACAGGTGACTCTACACTTCCTCCCTTTCCAACTGCGACTTACAATCCTGATATTTTTGATGAAAACCCTGAATTATTTGAGCTGGATGTGGATGCGTTGCTTGACATGCCTTCTTTAGAAATAAATGGAGGTGCAACGTTTTCTGCCACTGGAGTTTTGGCTTATCAATTTAATGATTTTGAATTGTGGCCTAAACAATTAACCTTAACCCCAAAACCGATTGAAACAATTCGCACACCAACAACTAGCGAAATAACCGTTGCCACCCAAAACATGTACCGATTTTTTGATGGCACAGATGACCCACTAATTGATGATTTTGATGAAGACAACACCACCGTTGCTGAGTTTAATGCTCGCACAGCACAAGCCTCACTGTATTTTAGAACCAAAATGCATTCTCCTGATATTATCTTTTTACAAGAAATTGAAAACATTGAATCGGTTCAAGCCATTGCTGATAAAATGAACAGTGATGATCCATCTCATACTTATTCTGCTTTTTTAGAAGTTGGCAATGATATTGGTGGCATTGATATTGGTATCTTAACCAAAGAAACCGTCAGTAACATCTCCATCACGCAGCTAGGTGCTGATGAAACACTGGCTTATAACCCGCCACCACCGCCTGAATTACCACGTAAATTGCACGACCGTCCACCTTTATTAATCAATGCCACCATAACAAAAGTAGGGTCCTCACAAGAAATCAATGTGCTTGGTGTACATATGCGCTCACGCAGTGGCATCACGGGTTCTCAACGCACACGGATTCGCCATAAACGCTTAGAACAAGCTCTGTCTGTTGCCTCTATGGTACAAGACATACAAACAGCCTCTGCTAATATCCCGTTAATCGTTACTGGTGACTTTAATGATTTTGAATTTTCTGATGGTTATGCCGATGTTGTGGGAGAAATAAAAGGCGTGGTTAACCCTGTTAAAAATTTACTTTCAAGTAATGGTGCCAGTGTGGTCACGCCAACCTTAGTTAATGCTATTGATACACTGGCTATTGATGAGAAATATTCTTTTGTTTTTAGAGGTACCATTCAAGCACTCGATCACATGTTAATAAATGACGCTGCTTTAGTTATCATGTCTGATGTGAAGTATGTGCGCGGCAATGTGGATTCACCACTTAAATACCGTGGAGATTATTCTCAAGTTTTAGCAATGAGTGATCACGATGGTTTGGTTCTTTATCTGAACCTACTCGATGAAGTTTTTGCAAATGGTTTTGAATAATTGACGTGCTGGAATTTAAATCTAAAAAACGTAAGCACTTTCCAAAACTGTCCTTATTGATTTGGGTAGTGACGCTTGTTGCTATTGTTTTATCACTGTATTATCCACACAGAATTGATATTAATAGTCAACTGGCAATTATTCCTGCACAGATGCACGATGCCATAAATCACTCATGGATGAATAGCTTCAAGCTGATTAGTTCATTATTTATTCACGGCAACTGGCAACATTGGGCGGGAAATATGCTGCTTTTTCTCATCATTGCTCTGCCTTTAGAGCGTAAATTAGGGAGTTTTTGGTTCATTATAATCTATCTTGTATCAGGGGTTTCTGCCAATCTTTTGAGTATTGTACAACTCTCGGATTCAACCCATTACTTATTAGGTGCCAGTGGAGCTGTCTCTGGTTTGCTAGGGGCTTGGTTAATGCTCTTTCCACGGCAAAAAATGAGCGTTATTATCCCAATTGGGTTATACATACAAAAAATTAGCATCCCCATTGTCTTTGTTGCTATCATTTGGTTGAGTATTCAGTTAATTTTACAAATGACCAGCATTGGTTCCATGCCCGTAGTTTGGGGTTCTCATGTCATTGGCTTTGTGGTGGGTTTTTTTATTGCTTGGTTGTATCGTGTTTCAAATACTTGAGAGCAGGGCCTATTAAGAGTACAATTAAGGCATGAGCGATAATTTTCTTTATAAAGTCATTTTTTTTAATCAGTCTAAGGTCTATGAGCTTTACGCCAAAGATGTTTTTTCAAGTGATATTTATGGGTTCATCTACGTGTCTGAGCTGGTTTTTGACCAAAATTCAAGCATTGTAATAGATCCAGCTGAAGATAAGATTCGAGATGAATTTGCAAACGTGAATGTTCTGCATTTACCCATGCAAAGTATCATTCGGATAGAAGAAGTCAAAAAGAAAATGTCATGCAAAATTCGCGACGTCAAAAAAGGTGAAAATATCGCGTCATTTCCTTCTCTACCAAGGCAATCTAAATGAACCAGCAACACATATTAATTGTCGATGACGAACCAGATATAAGAAACCTTATTTCTGACATTTTGGCAGACGAAGGTTATTCTGTCGCCACCGCTGCCAATGGTGAAGAAGCAAATAAACAACTAACCATTAAACAGCCTAACCTTGTGTTGCTTGATATTTGGATGCCTGATATTGATGGCATTAGTTTAATGAAGGGCTGGATTGAAAATAACTTGATTACGGCTCCAATAGTCATGATGTCAGGGCATGGAACGGTTGAAACAGCGGTTGAAGCGACCCGAATTGGGGCTAAAGATTTTATAGAAAAACCCCTATCCTTAGCCAAACTATTGCAAACTGTCACTGAGGTATTAGCACAATCCAAGCAACAAGACTCAGCCGAATCTGAAAGTGAAATCGCGATTAATTCACTGGAGCCCATAGGCAATTCTGATGCCATAAACCACATAAGAAAAGCACTCGAACGTATTGCAAAAACAAAAAACCATATCGTTATAGAAGGCGAAAATGGCACTGGAAAATACACAACAGCCCTACTCATCCACAGCAAACGGCACGGCAGCAACCAACCTTGCATAACACTTGACATAAAAACAGTTGGGGACGATTTTGAGGATAAAGTAACTGGAATCAATGGTTGTTTTAACCGAGCCCAATCTGGCACCTTAATTATTAACAACATTGATTCACTTTCTACTGCACAACAAGATAAACTATATTCCTATTTAAAACACGCTCACTATACCATAGCCCAACAAAATACCGCACAGGCTATTAATTTTCAAATAATAGCAATCAGTGAACTTCCTTTAGCTGTACAAGTTCAAGCAGGAGATTTTTCAGCAGAGTTATTTCAATTATTAGCAGAAGATAAGCTTCATTTGCCTTGCCTTGCTCAAAGGCAAGAAGACGTCCCTGAATTAATTACGTATTTCGTCAACACACTCCCTGATACCGAGCAAACACCTTACCGCAAAATGTCTTTTGCCGCTCAAAACACCTTGCGAAACCACCAATGGAACAACAACATTCGTGAACTCAAAAACACGGTTAGGCAATTATTGCTCAATGATGAAGAGGGCGAAATCTCATTAGATGAAGTCAACACTATGCTGTCGCAAACAAAAGCTGAGGATTCCCCCGTTTTTCATAACTGGTACAGCTTGCCCCTTCGTGAGGCTCGAGATGCCTTTGAAAAGGATTACCTTATCCATCAACTTAAAGCAGTGGATGGACGCGTAGGAGAACTAGCAAAAATAGCAGGAATGGAACGAACGCATTTATACCGTAAAATGCGCACACTAGATATCAACCCAAAAAAAATAATTAAGTCATGAAAATTCTCATTTTAGGCGCAGGGCAAGTAGGCTCATCAATTGCAGAACACCTTTCCAAAGAAAATAATGACATCACAGTTGTTGATACCAACTTAGAAAAACTCATAGACATGCAAAACCGTCTAGATTTGCGTGGTGTTCATGGCAATGCTTCACACCCAAGTGTATTAATGCGTGCAGGAGCTGAAGACGCTGATATGATTGTAGCACTAACCAATAGTGACGAAATTAACATGGTGGCTTGTCAAGTTTGTCACAGCATATTTCGGACTCCAATTAAAATAGCACGAGTACGGCAATCTGAGTATTTGGACTTCCCTGAATTATTTGATCATGACCACTTGCCTATTGATGTATTTATTAGCCCAGAGCGGTTAGTCACCGAACACATTCGTCGATTGATTGATTACCCTGGAGCGTTGCAAGTGATGGATTTTGCCCAAGGCATTGCACAACTGGTTGCCATTGTTGCCGATGACGAAGGTCCATTAATCGGTCATCAACTACGGGAAATTCATAATTATATGCCCGAAGGTGTCGATGCCCGTGTAGCTGCCATATTCAGAGACAATAAACCCATATCGCCTGATGGTGATACCGTGATTAAAATTAATGACATGGTGTTCTTTTTTGCAGCCAAAAAAGACATCAAAGCTGTCATGAAAACTTTGAGGCATACCGACAAACCAGTCAAAAAAGTTATTCTAGCTGGTGGCGGAAACATTGGCTTTGCACTGGCAAAAATGCTCGAAGATGACCATTCCATAAAAGTCATCGAAGGCAATAAAAAACGCTCTCGATTTATAGCTGAAGAACTCACTAAAGCTTTAGTCATTAAAGGTGATTGCACATCAGAAGAAATATTGTTTGAAGAAAACATTGATCAATGCGATATATTTTGTGCCGTAACTAATGACGACCAGACCAACTTATTATCCGCATTAATGGCAAAGAAAATGGGTGCCGCTAAAGTCTTAACCTTAATAAGCAAACACAACTATGCTCAATTACTCGAACGCGATCAAATTGACATAGCTATTTCGCCCCAACACATTACCATTGGTGGATTATTGGTACATGTCCGTAAGGGCAATATGGCACGTATCCACTCACTTCGCAATGGTGCGGCTGAGGCCATCGAGGTGGTCGTCCATGGCGATGCCAGCACCTCAAAAGTCATCGGCAAACAACTCAAAGATATTAATTTGCCACCAGGTACTACCATCGGTGGAATCATACGAGGCACTCAAGTCATTATTGCTCACCGCGATGTATTGGTTGAGCACGAAGATCACATCATTTTATTTGTAACGGATAAACGCAATATTAATGATGTGGAACGTTTGTTCCATGTAAGCCCGACCTTTATGTAAGGGACTTATTTATCAACCTTCTTTGTCTTGATGCTTCAAACAAAGCAATGCCAGTAGCTACCGATACATTAAGGCTTTGTACGGTTCCAAACATAGGAATATGAACAAGAAAATCACAATGCTTTCGCACCAATGGTCGAATGCCTTTGCCTTCATTACCCAAGACAATGCCAAGTGAACCCTTTAAATCGGCTTGGTAAATACTGCTCGAACCTTCAGCCAAATCCGTGCCAGCAATCCACAAACCATTGTCTTTTAAAATTTCCAAGGCTTTAACAATATTAATTACTTGGTAAATTTTCAAACTGTCCGCTGCTCCTGCTGCGGTCTTTTTAGCCACTGGTGTTAACCCTGTGGATTTGTGTTTTGGGAAAATCACCGCATCAACACCAGCGGCATCAGCACTACGCAAACAGGCGCCAAAATTACGTGGGTCTTCGATATTATCCAGTATTAAAACAAGTGGGTTATCGAGCTTGCCAATATCATTTTTTAAGTCCGATTCATCAGGTAATTTAGGCACTCGAATCAAAGCAATAATCCCTTGGTGCCTTTGTCTGCAATGTTTATTCAAATACTGCAACGGCTCAAAACTGAGTTTCAAGCCCAGTTTTTGTGCTAATTCTATACTTTTTTCTAACCGCTGGTTGCGGCTGTGTTTTGCCACAACAATTTGTACAATATTCTCTGGGTGACGCTCGATAGCAGAGTCTAAGGCATGGATACCATAAATCCATTCGGTTTGTGTTTTATTCATGGCTGAATTATACACCAATTATTTACAAATAATCCAAAGGACTAAATCGATTGTGTTGATTTAATTTTTTTACAACATGGGTATAAATCATGGTGGTTTCTAGACGTTTGTGCCCCAACATTTCTTAGATAGTGCGAATATCAACAGCAGATTGCAATAATTGTTTGCCTGAGAAATCAAAAGTCCGACCCGCTAAACGATGAGTGGGAACTTTAGTTTTTTTGGCTTCTGAATTTTTTATTACTCACTTTTCCCCCTGTGTGTAACTTCGGTACAATCAGTTCCTGAAATTTCACTCTATCATCGCCTTATAGCCCACATAGTAATTTACTGCATTTTTACTGTGTTCGGAGTAAAACCATTGTTTGCTTTTTTTGCTGTAGGCAAAGGCGTGTTTACTGCGTTTGCCTTGTTTGCCGTTTTCAAGTAAATTGCCTGCGGCGTAGTAGAGTTCGCAATATTCAAAGCTTTGCAGGGTGAATGTTGTCTTGTTTGATGTAAATTTATCGCCTTGTTTGAGCATCCATAGGTTTTTATCTGGCAAGTGGTGTGTTTTACGGTAAAAGATGAGGCGGTTATCTTTGTCAATTAATTTGGCGTAACCGTGGGTCGCTGAATAGACCTGATAAACGATAAAATGATTGCCCCCACAAGCATAGTCGATATAAGCCGTTAGGGTAAATGTAATGCCTTGAAAATCAATTTTTTGACCGATGCTTAGTTGCGTATTTTGTTGTCTGTGGGTGAAACTGTAAAGTGCTTTGAAGTTGTTTTTGAAGTCCATTACTGTGCCACAGTACTGGCAAATCAAATTTTTACTGCGGGCACTATTGCCCAATAGTGTTAAAGGTGCGTGGCATTTTTTGCAGTTTATGGAATTAATTTTCATGGTGTGTTTTTGAGTCTATTTCAAAAGCATCCAACCACCTGCCTTGCTGGTAATAAACGGTGTTGTTTTCAAAGGATAAAATAATCAGTTCTGCGGCTTGGTTACTTAAATAGCTTTGTTTATTGTTATTTTGTAAGGCTCGTTTTTGTGTGACTACCCAGTGTTCTTCCAATAATTTTATTTGCGAATTGGGCAATAAAGTATGCCAGTTTAGTTTTTCACCACTCTTTTCATCAAGCTTTGGTTGAGTGGTTTTAACAAGGGCGATGTCTTCGTCTTCAATCATTAACCAGTAGAGTTCTTTTTGCTTGTTTTGAACCAGATAATCCTCTCTAACACCGTTGTCATGTGGGTATTTTTGCTGTTTTATGGCGATAAAAGACTGGGACTGAATGTAAAAGGTTTTATTCATCTCTATTAGTGAATCCTGCTTTAATGAATGTGCTTCAAGCATAAAAGACGAATCGCAATATTGACAGGTGATGAGTGTATGTTTGGGGGTTTTTATTGCACTTGAGCAATTAGGGCAATTTATAATCATTATTCCCACCGTTCGATAAAACGAATTTCTTGGTCTTTTTCTTGTGCATAATTTTTTGCTAATAGCTTGAGTAAAAGACTTCTGCCTTGCGTGCTTGTGCTGGCAATTAAATGCGATTGTTTAAATTCGGGCAAGTATTTTTTCCAATTACTTAAAAACACTTCAGCACTTTTTTTGTTGCTGCCAAAAACAGCAGGAACTGGAAAAATGTCAATAATGTTGGCATTTTTTGTTAGGGCAATAAGGTAACGCGGGCGTTTTATGTCTTCTAATAATTGACTGAGTGCTTCAAGAAATACTTCATTGTCTTTGTGGGTGTGATTGGCTAAAGAAAAACGAAAATAACCGTGTTCCACTTCTGAGATAATAATGCTTTTTCCTATCTGTTTCTTATCCGTTTGCATCAAGCCTAATTGATGCAATGTTTGCAAAACCATTTGTGCAAAGATTTGGCTGTAATGTTGTGGGTTTAAACCAAACAATGCCTTTGAGTTGATAAATTTGTTCGCAAACAACGAGCCTGCAACAATAACACCCGTATAACTCAACACTGCCACAAGACTGGATAAGCCTGTTATTGATAGGGCAATTGGTGCAACAAGCAAGGATGCCCAAGACAACTTTTTGTATTTTTTGTAGCGGCGGTTCATTTTGTTGTCTAATTTAGCAACATAACGGGATATATTGTTCTTTTTGGTTTTCTCAAAATCAATTTGTAAACCCGTTTTTAAACGGTGGTGTGTGACTTTTTCTAAAGCATTCTGCCAGCGAGCTTGCAGATTAAAAATGTCATCATTTAACCGTTTTGACATGACTTGATTGGATTTGCTGATGATTTCTTCTTCAGGCTTGTTTTCACCTAACAAGCTTAAACGTTCGATACCTGATTCAATCTTCAATTCGTTGGCATGTAAACCAGCAAAGGTCTTAAAGCGTCTATGCAGGTCATTAAAAATGTATTCGTTGTAGACACTATTGGCAGCGACGGCAACAATGTGCCAAATGCTTGAGGTTTTCATCTCGTCATTGGTGTCAATTCGAATCGCGCGGCCTCGGATTTGGTTTGAGGTGACATAAGCACCTGTTTGGGTTGCCATAATCAAGGCATTGACGTGTGGTGCATCCCAACCTTCACCCAAGAGCGAACGGGTTCCAACAATGATTAACACCTCGCCTTTTTTGTGCAATTCGGTAAAGGCTGCAGAGAGTTCATCGGTTTTGTTGTTGACCACGACAAAGTCTTTGTTTTCGCAATAGGCCTCATAGTCAACAATTTTATTAGTGGGTAATAAATCTGCAACAGCAGCAATAAGTTTTGTTGGGATAATCGCTAATCGACCAGTCAGTAACACCGTTTTTAAGCTTATTTCCTGGTCAAAATGATGAATAAAATAATGAAAAATTGGATAAGCACCAGTTGGAGCTTCTAATCCGTCTAAGGCGAGTTGAAATTTTTCATCGCGAATAAAATCCGATAAAACCACTAACCGCAGCCACCCTTTTCGGCTTTTGTATTCGATGCAAGCAATATCAAAACAGGCCTTGATGCGTTCTTGGGTTTTATTGAAAGCATCGAGTTTACGCTTTGTGCTGTCTAATGTGATGCGTTTATGCTTTAAAAAGCGTTTGCTTTTTAATAAAGTCGCCAAGGTATCCCTAAAAGATGCAATCACTGCAACATCTGGGTAATGCTTGCCATCTAAAAACCCTTGCAACAATTCTTCCCATGCCATTACGGTCATATCGGGAATTTCATCAACACTGATTTCCAAAATTTCCATTAAACGTATAGGCAGTGGTCTTTGTCTTTGCTTTAATAAAGACAAAAGCGCGAAGCATTCGTCCAAATCGTAAAACACATCATTGACTTCAATGGCTTGATTTTCATCCAACCATTTATGAGTCGATAACAAATAATTCAGTTCATGGTGGTTTTCAAGGCTGGCAATAAATTTTTCTAAGTTTTGTTGGTGGCGAATCAATGAAGTGACATTCTTTTCATCGGTTTTGACCATCCAGATATAATCTTGGTGAGGGCATAAGGAATTTGAACGAACCAGTTCTGGAATGCTGATTTGTTCGTCCACAGGACCACAGAGTTTTTGGTAGCGTGACCATTCTTGCGGTGAAGCATCGTAGGGAGGAGTGGCTGTTAAACTGATGATTATTAACTCGTTATTCGATTCAACAAACTTCATCAACACTTTCCACCACGCAGCTTTGAGGTGGTGGGCTTCATCTAAAATCAGGAGTTTAAATTTGTTTTGTGCAAACCACTGACTAATGCAGTCAAATTGTACTTTTTCATCGTTGTCGTTAAGTTTTTTATCCAAAGAAAACAATCCTTGGTATGTCGTGGCTGTCAATTGCTTGCATTGCGTGATTGTATCACTGCACCAAGAGGGAATTTCATCGGTTGGCAAGAAGTCAGTAACCCGCTGCAACCATTGATTGCGAATAAGGCGAGTCGGTGACACCACCAATGTTTTTAAATTCAAACGGTTGAAAATCTCAATG
>JALSIL010000528.1 GCA_026990095.1 Lysobacterales bacterium | reverse complement strand
CTTATTAATCAATAAATTGGTGTTAGATAAAA
This sequence comes from Lysobacterales bacterium, assembly GCA_026990095.1. Taxonomy (GTDB): domain Bacteria; phylum Pseudomonadota; class Gammaproteobacteria; order Xanthomonadales; family Marinicellaceae; genus NORP309. Next base: position 9,953 of record JALSIL010000528.1, on the reverse strand, counting down.
TATTTGAAGCAGAGATTTCTATAGATTTCAGTGGAGAAGTTAAGCCTATCTCAATAGCCTTAATTACTGAGAAAATGGGATGGCCAAGTATGACTGGAAGCCTGTCTGGATTGATACCAGGAATGAAAAAAGTCGGTCACACTATCACCTTTGAAGGCGTGTTGGATATAGACGTTTTTGATGGGCAAATGCTGGTCGAAAACCTCTCGATAGAACGTTTATTCGGCATTGCACCAGTTGTTGCAGGTGATATCATTTTTCACAACCTTAACCTGCAACAAATAACAAGCACCTATGATTTTGGTGAAATTACAGGACTTATCAAGGGTTATGTGAAAGGTTTGCGTATTACCAATTGGAAGGCAGATAGGTTAAATGCTCATATTGAATCAGTTAAAACAAAAGGAGTTAAACAAACTATTTCACAACGGGCTATTGATAATATTTCATCCATTGGCGGCATACAAGGGGCTTTATCACGAAGTTTTTTGCGATTTTTTGATTATTTTAGGTATAAAAAAATAGGCATTGGTTGTAAATTACGAAATTCAATTTGTCACATGAGTGGCATCAACGACAACAATGAAACTTACACATTAGTGCAAGGAAGCGGAATCCCAAGTATCAATATCATTGGAATAAGGCAATTTATTGATTGGGAAGTTTTTATAGATAGATTGCTAAATGCACGGTATTAAAAAATTATAATATTTGTTGAGAACATCAGCCAATAATACGATGGGCAAGTGTTGTTGTTTTGTTATGAAACGGGTCCTTGTGGTTATATTCTTTATCACCAAATAATGAGCCTTGGACATGATTATGCTCTAATTCGCGTTTCAATATTTGGATTTGGGTTATATTTTAATTGCCTTAAAAAGCATAATAAGTTTGTCTTTATCCAGTTTGCCATCGGTTCGCACACTGCTGCATAAATCAATGCCAAAAGGCTTAACATGCTCATAAGCTTGTTTAATGTTTTGCGGTGTAATGCCTCCTGCTAAAAATAGTGGAACAGCAATTTGTTGTCGGATTCTTTTGCTTAGATCCCAATTATGGGTTCTGCCCGTTCCACCCAGTTCTTTTACTTTCAAATTTGGATTGCCACTATCCAATAAAATGGCATCCACATGCTGCGATACGTTAATCGCTTGTTGAACCGAATCATCATCAATAACATGAATAACTTGAACTAATTTGACGTGCGGCAAAGCTATACGAATCTGATGATAAGCATTATCAGTTAGCTCATCAACAATTTGAATGGTTGTTGTTTGCACTTTTTTATAATGGGCAATTATATCTACAGCTTTGGTTTGGCTGGTTAGCAAGAAAGTAGCAATTGGAGGCGGTGTTTTTTTGGTTATTTGTTGGATTAATTCATCGCTAATGATTCCTGGCCCACTTGGCATTGCTCCAACAAGTCCTAAAGCATCAGCTCCGCACGCTATAGCCATTTGGGCTTCTTGCAGAGAACTAATGCAGCAAATTTTAATACGTGGTTCCGCCATTAGGTCACCGATTTAGGGTATGAACCTAGCACTTTAAGCTTTGTGGTAATTCTTTCCAGCATTCTAAGTGCTTTTGCCATGTTTTCATCGTCTTTGTGTCCATCGACATCAATAAAAAAGACATAATCCCATTTGCCGCGTTTAGAGGGACGTGATTCGATGCGTTTCATGCTGACACCGTATTCATTAAGGGGTTGTAAAATATGAAATAAGGCACCTGGTTGATCTTTTGCAGCCACTAATAAAGAAGTTTTGTCTTCTCCACTTGGCACTAACACTTGTTTGCCAATAACGAGAAAACGAGTAGAATTATCACTGCGGTCTTCAATTTCTTGGTGTAAAACCTCTAAACCATACATGGTTGCCGCACTTAAACCAGCAATGGCAGCGGCATGATCGGTAAACTGTGCGCGTTTTGCCGCCTCGGCATTGGAACTGACGGGAATGCATTCAGCATGGGGCATATTTTCCTTGAGCCAACCGCGGCATTGAGCCAGCGATTGACGGTGAGAAAATACCGTGGTAATGTCGTTCATGTCGATTGTTCGACTCATTAAATTGTGGTGAATGGGTAAGTCTAATTCTCCACATATTTTTAAAGGCGAAGATAAAAACATATCTAAAGTGTTATTGACGGCTCCTTCGGTTGAATTTTCAACAGGAACCATTCCAAAATCAGCAATACCTGCTTCCACTTCGGTAAAGACTGAATCAATTGATGTCACTGGCATAGCGGATACCGAATGACCAAAATATTTGTAGGTCGCCATTTCAGAAAATGTCCCAGCAGGACCAAGATAAGCGATATTTAACGGTTTTTGTTGGGCTAAACAAGCAGACATAATTTCACGAAATAAACGCACTAAAGTTTCATCTTTAAGCGGACCGTTATTGCGGGCTTTGACGGCACGTAACACTTGAGCTTCGCGTTCGGGGCGATAAAAGGCTCCACCTGATTTACTTTTGGCTTTGGCTTGAGCCACCGATGAGGCAATGCCTGCCCGTTCTGATATTAACTCTTGTATGGTCGCATCAATTGTGTCTATTTTGTCACGTAACTTAGATAAGTCTATTTTGTTATCCATGGTCTTTCTCAAAGTCTTTCATGTATTGAATCAAAGCATCAACCCCTGCAATCGGCATGGCGTTGTACAAACTGGCTCGCATACCGCCAACAGCACGATGACCCTTTATCGCTTTAATGCCGACTTTATCCGCGCCTGCAATAAAATCATCATTTAGTTTTTCATCTTTTAGTAAAAAAGTGACGTTGACTTTAGAGCGGCTTTTAACTTCGACTTCATTTCGGTAAAAGTTACTGTTATCAATAAAGTCATAAAGTTTGCTTGATTTGGCATTATTTCGAGTTGCAACCGCCTCAAGACCGCCAGTATTTTTAATCCAATTCAAGATTAAATTCATTACGTACCACGGAAAAGTTGGTGGTGTATTCCACAGAGAATCGTGTTTAGAATAAGTGCGGTAATCCAACATTAAGGGTAAGTTGTTGGGTGCTTTGAGCTGTAATTCTTTTTTGATAATAACAACAGTGATGCCTGCGATACCCAAGTTTTTTTGTGCACTGGCGTAAATTAAATCGTATTTGGATACATCAATTGGGCGAGTCATGAGGTTGGATGTCATGTCACAAAACATTGGAACACCATTGTTTTCAGGCACTTCTTGCCATTCAACCCCTTCGAGTGTTTCATTAGTGGTGTAATGAAAATAATCAAAACTATCATCCAATTGCGACATGTCGTAGTTGGGGATATGGGTGTAAATTTTATCTTGTTTGTAAGGCACAAGTGGTCTAGCATTGCAGAATTTTTGTGCTTCTAAAATAGCAGATTTCCCCCAATGTCCGTGGACAAAATACATGGCTTTGCCTGTAAGACTGGAAAAATTCATCGGCATCATCGAATACTGCAGACGCGCACCACCTGGCGTCATCAATACATCGTAATCATCGGAAATAGATAAGATTTCACGAAGCAACTCTTCGGTTTCTTTAACTAATTTTCTAAACACAGGCCCACGGTGTGAAACTTCCATAACCGATGAACCCGTACCACGCCAGTTTGGCATGTCATCAATGATTTGTTGTTTGACAGAATCTGGTAACATGGCAGGACCAGGGGCGAAATTGTATATTTTTTGTGTGCTATTTGTCATAATGTTATGAATATGTGAAAACTAATTTAAAAAATTGTGTTCTAATGTACTTAATTAATCGGATAATACCATGAAATTTAAAAATATCATTAAAGAGAATGAAGTTACTGACCAAAGTTTATATAAATCACGCCGCAACTTTATTAAATCTGCTTCAATTCTAACTGCCAGCACATTAATTGGTTCAACAACGGCTAACGCTTTTGAAATTGGTCAACACGAGAGCACCAATAAATACAATATCAAAAATGAAGCCATAACTGCCAAAAAATACGCAAGCAGCTATAATAATTTTTATGAATTTGCTACCTCGAAAGATGCACCAGCAGAGTTGGCACACACGCTCAAGCCAGAGCCTTGGCAAGTTAAAATAACAGGTCATTGCAAAAACACAGGAATTTTGGATTTAGACGATATTGTTAAAAAACAAACACTTGAAGAAAGAATTTACCGTTTTAGGTGCGTAGAGGCATGGTCAATGGTGATACCGTGGCTAGGTTTTAGGCTCTCTGATTTAATCAAACAACTCGAGCCGACCTCAAAGGCTAAGTATATTTATTTTGAGACACTAAAAGACACTGAGCAAATGCCAGGGCAATACCGCCGAACCATTCCGTGGCCTTACCGTGAAGGCCTACGTATGGATGAAGCCATGAATGAATTGAGCTTTATGGCGGTGGGCATGTACGGTGAAAAATTACCCAACCAAAATGGTGCCCCTTTGCGATTGGTCGTACCATGGAAGTATGGTTTTAAAAGCATTAAATCCATTGTCAAAATTTCATTTCTTGAAAAGCAACCAGTCAATTCATGGAATCAAATCGCTGATGATGAATACGGATTTTATGCCAATGTCAACCCTGAGGTCGATCATCCGCGGTGGTCACAAGCCAGTGAACGCCGAATCGGTGCAGGTTTTTCATTATTCAATCCTCGCATTGACACCTTGAAATTTAATGGTTATGGGGATTACGTTGCGGATATGTATAAAGGCATGGATTTGCGGAGGTATTTTTAATTTTAGAGAGTTCAAATCCCGATATGGGAGACCTTTTCATAACTCTAATTTTCCGATGAAAACAATTCTGCTAATGCTTCTCCCTGTCTTAAAACTCTGTCAGCTTCCATTTTAGCTAAATCTGGTGGGTAACCGTAACGCATCAATATTTTCTTTACTGTTAATCTTAATTTTGCTCTTACATCATCTCTTTTACTCCAATCAACTGTTGCGTTTTTTCTGATAACATCAACAATTGTGTGAATCAATTCTTTCATTTTATCATCGTCTAAAAAACTTGTTGATTCATTTTCACTTAGTACACTGTAAAAAGCGTATTCTTCGGGTGTAAGTCCTAGTTCTTCTGACTTAAAATCTTCCAAATGCATCTCTTTTGCAATTTCCGATAATTCTTGCAATACTTGTGCAGAATCAATTTGATTGTTGTGATAGCGTTTAACAACTGATTCTAACATTTCAGAAAACTTTTTGCCTTGGGCTAAATTTTTTGTTTTACGAACTTTTACCTCATCGCTTAGTAATTTTTTCAAAAGCTCAAAAGCAACATTCTTTTGTTGCATATTTTTAACTTCCAATAAAAACTCATCAGATAAAATACTTACAGAAGGACTTTCAATTCCTGCGGCTTCAAAAATATCAATTACACCATCACTTGAAAGTGCCTCATCTACAATTTGCTTTATGGCTGTTTCTACTTCGTAATCAGACTTTATTCCATTTCCTGAAAACTTATTAATTCTTGCCCTTACTGCTTGAAAAAATGCGACTTCATCTTTTATTTTCTCTGCATCAGGACTTGGAATTGACATTGCAAAAAGCTTTGATAACAATGTTACTTCTTTTAAAAATCGCTCTTTGAGTTTAACATCTGAAAGAATGAAGTTTTGAGCACTAAGTAATATTTGTAATTTCTGAGCTGTATCAACAATGAAATAGGCTTTATAATCAAAACCGTTAAACATCTGCTCTACAATTTCAATTTTCTCTTTCATTGCTGCAATGGCTTCTTGTATATCAACAATCGGTGAACCTTGCCCACCACTTTGTAGATATGTTGCCATTGCATTTCTAAGGTCTTGACCAATTCCAATATAATCAACCACCAAACCACCCGGTTTATCTTTATAAACTCTGTTTACCCTTGCGATGGCTTGCATTAAGTTATGCCCTTGCATTTTTTTATCCACATACAAAGTGTGCATACTTGGAGCATCAAAACCTGTAAGCCACATATCGCGAACAATAACCAATTTTAATTCGTCATTAGGGTCTTTCATTCGTATTGCTAAATCTTTTCTTTGTTGTTTTGTAGTATGGTGTGGTTGAAACAATTCGGGGTCATCTGTTGAACTTGTCATGACAACCTTGATTGTTCCTTTGTCTAAATCATCGCTATGCCACTCAGGTTTTAAGGCGACTATTTCATTATATAAACGCACACAAATATTTCGTGTCATTCCTACAATCATAGCCTTACCTTCAAAAACTTTTTGCCGTGCTTCAAAGTGATTTACTATATCTTTGGTAACATCTTTTAACCTATCAGGGTGTCCAACAATTGCATCAATTGTAGCTGTTTTTTTCTTGGCTTTTTCTATTTGCTCTTCGGTAGCATCAGAAATTTCGTTTATTTCATCGTCTAATTTTTTGGCTGTTTTTTCATCAAGTTTTATTTTAACCAAACGAGATTCATAACTAATTGGAACAGTTGCTCCATCATCTACCGCTTGTTTGATGTCATAAACATCAATATAATCACCAAAAACAGCAGGGGTTGATTTATCTTCTTTTTCGATTGGTGTTCCTGTAAAGCCAATATATGAAGCATTTGGTAAAGCATCACGCAAATATTTAGCGTTTCCGTATCGAATTTCAGAGCCTTTTTCCGTTTCTACAACTCGGCCTGTAAAACCGTATTGGCTACGGTGTGCTTCATCAGCAACAACCACAATATTGGTTCGTTCTGATAGTGTTTCGTAAATATTGCCCTCTTGTGGTGCAAATTTTTGAATGGTTGTAAATATTACGCCACCACCTGAAACTTTTAATAGTTCTTTTATATGTTCTCGACTTTGAGCTTGTACCGGTGTTTGTCGTAATAGTTGTTTGCAATTTCCAAAAGTGCCAAAAAGTTGATCGTCTAAGTCGTTACGGTCAGTAAGCATTACAATGGTCGGGTTTCCCATTTTTGGGTGTGTAATAATTTGTCCTGCATAAAAAACCATTGACAGAGATTTGCCTGAACCTTGCGTATGCCAAACTACGCCGACTTTACGGTCGCCATCTTTTAAATTTGTGGCTCTTAAAGTTTGTTCAACTGCTTTTTGAACTGCATAATATTGATGATAGGCTGCAACTTTTTTAATTTTAACTTGAAAAACCAATCCTGTTTTTTCGTCTTTTTTCTCTTCTTGCTCAAAAACAGTGTTGTAGCGTATTAACTCAACCAAAGTTTTTTTGTTGAGCATATATTGGGTTAAAATTTGCAATTCTGTTCTTGGGTCGTTTGCTATTTCTTTTGGCGATTTCCACGATAAAAAACGGGTAAATGGTGCAGATATGCTTGATGTTTTCGCTTCTATTCCATCACTAATAACACAAAGAGCATTGTAATAAAAAGCAGTTGGAACAGCTTTTTTATAGTTTTGAATTTGTGTGTAAGCTTTACGAAGTGTTGCTTTTTCGTCTGTGGCAGATTTTAGCTCCACAAATACCAAAGGTAATCCATTAACAAAAATAACGACATCAAATCGTTTTTCGTTGTTATTTTCCTTTACTACCAACTGATTAACTACCCAAAAACTGTTGTTGTCGGGATTTTCAACATCTAACAAAGCAACATTGATGCCCTTTGTTTTGCCCTCTTTGGTGTATTCTACCGTTACGCCACCCGTTAGCAAAGTATGGAAACGCTCGTTGTTTTCCATTATATCTTCCGTGCCAAGATTGATTACTTTCTGATAGGCTTCTGCTCGTGCCGATTTGGGAAGGGTAGGGTTTAGATTTTTGAGTGATGTTTTAAAATGATTTTCTAAAATTACCGATGCAAAACTCTCTCGCTGAGGATTGTCACTAATGGGTGAAATATCTACACCGTTAAAGTAGGTATAACCTTGACTAACTAATTGGTCAATAAATGATTGTTCTATGCTGTTTTCGTTGAGATTAGTCATAGGCTATTTTCCATATTTAATTTATCCAAATCCCATTTTATAGGATTTTCAATAATATATTGAGAAATACGATTATATTCGTTTTCATTTCGAATGATATGTTCCCAATAATTGCGTTGCCACAATTTACCATTAAACCGTTGCCAATTGTTTGATTTCACATTCCGTATATATTCATTGGTCGTCATTGTTTTGAACCATTGCACCACCCGATGTAGGGGCGAACCTACGTGTTCGCCCATTATCGTTGGTTGTTCGCCCGATATCATTGGTTGTTTCCCTGTCGTCATTGGTTGTTCGCCCATATTGGTCTGTTGTTTATTTGTTGTGGTATCGGCATTAGCATTAGGGCAGACACATAGGTCTGCCCCTACGATTTCGATAATGCAATGGCAATGATTGGGCATAATGGTCATTTCGTGATTTTTTATATCTGGAAATTTGTTTTCCAATTCTGCATACCATTTTTCAATCATTTTGCCTGCATTATTTAATATCATTTCCACATTTTTAATTTCCCCAAATAAATTTAATCGGTTTTGCGTTGCAATGGTTACAAAATAAAATCCTGTTTGCGAAAAATCATATCCTTTTAATCGGATTGATCTGCGGTGATGAATATTTGGATTGTAATTGCTCATAATTATTTATTCTTTAAATTCATCAACTCGCAATTGTCCACTCATTAATTTTGGCAATAGGGTATCGCGGGTTTGTTTTAGGGTTTGGATTTGGTCAGAGTTAATTCTGATTTTTGATAAAATTGGCTGAATGGTGTCATCAATCTTTTTTAGAATATTTTCAGAAGGAATTATCAATTCATAGTTTAACAGGTTTTTCTGATTTATTTTTAATTGTACTGCTCCATTTACAATTTCTGCAACTTTCATTTTTTTACATAAGATGTAAAGCATCTCGGTTGAAAAGCCATTTTTACCTTGTAAAATATGTGCGTGATTATTAACCCAAAATTTACCCCAAACATATTGCAAAAAAGGATAACCCTTATCATCAATGACAGAGCCATCTTCCGCAAATAACAGATAAATTCCATCAAAGAGATAATCATCAACAAAATCCATTACAGATGTTGCTCCGTAATATCTATATTCCCCCTTTCTTTCTTCTCGTTCTGCTTTTGATAAAGGAATTCTTTGAGAATCAAAAAGGTTAACAATCTCCCCCAACTTCCCAACTCGCCACCCTTCAGGCAGTTCATCGCCGATTTGGTATTTGCCGAACCATTCTTTAAAAATGGTTTGGGCGGTGGTTTCTAAGGTTTTGTTTTGCTCTTGTAAGAGTTCTATTTTGTCGTCAAAGGCAGTGAGAATTTTGGCTATGGATTTTTGTTCGGGGAGTGGGGGTAACACTATGTTTATATTCTGAACTCCATAAATAGGTAATTTCTTTTGAACAGCACCTACTGTGTTTTTACTAATTTCATATTGACCAATACTTGAAGTTAAATAATAAAAAAGGTAATTATCATCAACTTCTTTAAGGTTAATTAATTTTACACAATTTTCAGTTAAACTAGCATTGTTTAAATCTTTATCAATTCTTGCTACCAAACCAATAGTACCAACAATTGAAATAATTACATCATTTTTATTTACAATGTATCTTGCGATTTTAAAAAATGTTTCATCAGGAACAAACTGTAAATTATTTTTATTAATTGAATTACCATTAAAATCTGTAATTCTAATATATGGATGATTTGTTTTTTCTGAAACTAAAGTTTCTCCTTTAGGTAATCTTTTACCTCCCTTTGCATTACAAACCTCCCCCAGCGTCGTTTCCACCCAACCCTTTGGTATATTGCTACCATACTCCATAGAGCTATTATTCTCTTTACACATCATCAGCCTCATTTTTATTTTTACTATCAATCATTTTTTGTGCATTATCCAACAAAATTTTCATTTGGCTAATTGCAATTTGGTTGAGTTTGAGTAGTCGTTCGCTCTGCTCTAATCCGTCATTTATAAATATGGCATTCAGGTTTTCAAGATTGACAAGGCAGACCAGTTGGCTTACATTGGCATAATCTCTAATATTACCTTTTTGTTTTGG